>JBBQPP010000308.1:0-5211 GCA_038217255.1 Bacteroidales bacterium
TATTTTGAAATTGTGACCTATATTTAAGCCTCTTCTTCGATAATATTGATATTCGAATCCACCAAAATCCTCCCGCAGTATTCGCAAACAATGATTTTTTTGCGGTTAGCAATGTCCATTTGCCGCTGTGGTGGAATCTTATTGAAGCAACCGCCACAGGCATCGCGTTGGATAGTTACAACAGCCAAACCATTGCGGGCATTTTTACGGATGCGTTTAAAAGCTGTCAGCAAACGTGGCTCAATAAAAGATTCTATTTTTTCAGATTTGGACCTTAATTTTTCTTCTTCAATTTTAGTCTCTTCCTGAATTTCCTGAAGTTCGGATTTTTTCCTTTCCAAATCTTCCTGACGTTCAACAAGCAACTGTTTCGAAGTCTTGACTAAATCTTCTTTTTCTTTCATTTCGATGGTAAACTCGCGGATTCTTTTTTCCGAAAGTTCAATTTCGAGATTTTGGAATTCGATTTCTTTTGAAAGGGAATCAAATTCACGGTTATTGCGAACATTATTTTGCTGCTCGGTGTACTTTGTAATTAACGCCTGCGAATCTTTAATTGCAATCCGTTTATTATTTGTAGCTGTATCTAAGTTTTTGATTTCAGTATCAAGATTTATAAGCCTTGTTTTTAATCCGGCAATTTCATCTTCCAAATCCTGTACTTCCAATGGAAGTTCCCCCCTGAGTACTTTAATCTTATCAACCTCAGAAACTACAGTTTGTAGTTCATGTAAAGCCCGAAGCTTTAATTCAACTGAAATGTCTTTCTCGTCTTGCTTTGAATATGGTGTGTTCATCGCTTAAATGTTTAATTTTTCACTATAAAAATCAGAAGTAAAAAACCGGGTTGGTACCCACTTCTGATAAATGGATTGCAAAAGTAGGGAATTTTTTTGTAAGTAATTCATAAAAAAGTTCTTTAGTGAATTGTTCACTTTCAAAATGACCAATATCTGCAATCACTATTTTGTTTTCGGCATCAAAAAACTGGTGGTATTTAAAGTCGCCTGACACAAAAAAATCAGCTCCGGCGGCAATTGCAGCGTTTAACAGGAATGATCCCGAGCCACCGCAAACAGCAACTTTTCCGACAGATTTTCCTGTTAAAGTTGTATGTTTTATTACCCCAGTGTTAAATGTTTGTTTTAACTGATCCAGGAACTGTGTTTCGGTGATTGGTTCCAGGAATTTCCCAACCATTCCCATCCCAATTTTTTCGAATTTATTTTCGAGCGGATAAATGTCGTATGCAACTTCTTCGTAAGGATGTGATTTTAAAAGCGCTTCAATTATTTTTCCCTGCAAATAACCTGGAAAGATTGTTTCGAATCGAACCTCCTTTTCAGCATGAATTTCCCCTTTTTTACCCACAAACGGGTTTGAATTTTCATTTCCCCTGAAACTCCCCATTCCTTCAACAACAAATCCACAACTGTCGTAATTCCCAATATTGCCGGCATCTGCATTAAAAACTGCCTCGCGAACTTGATCCGCATTTTCAACAGGGATAAAAGTGACAAGTTTTTTCAATTGCCCTCCGGCGGGTTGTAATATTTTGCAGTTTTCAAGCCCAATTTTATCGCAGATTTTGCGGTTAACTCCACCTTCAACACTATCCAGATTAGTGTGTGCTGCGTAAATGGCAATGTCGTTCTTAATGGCTTTTATGATAGTGCGCTCAACATAATTTTTACCTGTAATCTTTTTCAATCCCGAAAAAATAATGGGATGATGTGCTACAATCAACTGAGCCTTTTTTTGTATTGCTTCTTCCACAACTTTTTCGGTAACATCAAGCGTTACCAAAATAGTTGTGATTTCCGAATTTATATCACCGGTTATCAAACCAGCGTTATCGTATGATTCCTGCAAACCAAGCGGGGCAAAGCTTTCAAGGAAATTGGTAATATCTTTTATAGTGGACATTTTGAAGTTATTTTCTCTTATTTCAATTAGGTATTCATGATGAAAAATTAGAATGGGGTTAAAACCCATTTGACATTTACATTCCTGAAATCCGTTCACTGAAGTGAACGGCAATAAAGAAAGTCACCATCAAGTATGTAGCAACTTTATTGCCGTCAGCTTTAGCTGACGGATAAGTTATATTATTGTTTATATGGGCTTTAGCCACAATTATAATTAAATATTTTTTTAAATAATCAAGGAATTAATCTTGCATTTCATCGCGTATTTCCACCAATTGTTGCCGGACATCCTGTAAACGCTGAACAATCTCATAATTATTGATTGTTCCCTCCTTGTTGTCTTTCAATTTTTGCTGAGCGCCTTTTAAAGTCAACCCGCGCTCTTTTACCAAATGATGGATGATTTTTACAGTCTCAATATCTTCTTTTGTAAACTGGCGGGTTCCCCTTTTGTTTTTGTGCGGTTTAAGCGCATCGAACTGGTTTTCCCAATATCGGATCAACGATTGGTTTTCGCCAATGATATCAGCTACCTCGCCAATGGAATAAAAAACTTTTTCGATTTTAGGTTTTTTGTAGGGCATCTATTTTCGAACAATTAATCGAGTGTTTGACCGATATTCGAAGAAATGGCGATCATTTTATCGAATTCTTCTGCTGTCAAATCCTTGAAATAATAGAACGAAGGATTTACCTTCTGCCCATCTTTATGAACTTCGTAATGCAAATGCGGCGCAGTTGAAGCGCCCGAGTTCCCAACATATCCTATGATATCGCCACGTTTTACTTTTTGTCCATTTTTTACATTGAACCCGTTCATGTGCCCATAAAGGGTTTCGTAACCAAAACCGTGGTCAAGTACAACACACAAACCATAATCAGATCGGCTATTTCTCGACCCCGAAGTTTCTATCACAGTGCCGTTTCCCGTTGCAAAAATAGGTGTGCCAACCGGAGCACTAAAATCCATTCCCCAATGCATTTTGCGCACTTTGTAAATTGGGTGGATTCGATACCCCCAACCACTTGCAGTCCTTTTTAAATCGCGGTTGGTAATGGGTTGAACTGCCGGAATACATGCCAGCATTTCCTCCTTGTTCAAAGCCATTTTCATCACTTCATCAAACGATTTCGACTGAATGTAAGCTTCTTTTGAAAGAATATCAAGCTTTTTTGCGGTTTCAATTACCAACGCTGAATTTGTGAGTCCTTCAAGACGTGCGTATTTATTTGTGCCACCAAAACCAGCTTTTCTCACTGTCGAAGGAATTGGGTCAGTTTCAAAAATAACACGGTAAATATTGTCGTCCCGTTGTTGGAGGTCGTCCAGTACCTTATCGATCTTGTCTAAATCTTTTAACAACATTTCGTATTGCGACAACAACTCCTGGTTTTCGCGTTCCAACGACTTAGTTTTTGGCGATTCGTAAAAATAGAGCGCAGCAACAGCGATAATCAGCGAAAATGCCAAACTACTTGAAAAGTACGCAAGGATTTTCGTGAATTTCTCTTTGATTGAAATTGTAACTCTTTCGTAATTGAGAGTATCCGGATTAAATCTGTATCTCTTTATAGTCATATCGTAAGGCTTTTTTATTGAATGACTTAATCAAAATTAATTAAATCATATAACTTTGCAGCCGTTTATTTATTGCTTTTTCAAGACGGCAAAATAAGCAAATAACTGACAGATAGCACCATTTGCAGTCTTTAGTTTGCAATTTTTAACAAAAATTTGAATAAAACATAATCGAATGATAAGGACTTCAAAGGAAATACGAAAGACATTTCTCGACTTTTTTACAGAGAAAAACCACCAGATAGTGGGGTCGGCACCAATGGTTGTGAAAGGGGATCCAACATTAATGTTTACCAATGCCGGGATGAATCAATTCAAAGATTTGTTCCTCGGAAATGAACCTGTAAAATGGCCGCGTATTGCCGATACTCAAAAATGTTTGCGTGTTTCGGGCAAGCACAACGACCTTGAAGAAGTGGGATTAGATACATACCACCACACCATGTTCGAAATGCTGGGCAACTGGTCGTTTGGCGATTATTTCAAAAATGAGGCAATCGACTGGGCATGGGAATTTTTGGTGGGAAGAATGGGATTGAACCCCGACCGTCTTTACGCCACAGTTTTCGAGGGAAGTGCCGATGACAAATTGGAACGCGACAATGAAGCTGCAAATTTTTGGTTAAAATACCTCCCTGCCGACCGGGTTTTAAACGGAAGCAAAAAAGACAACTTCTGGGAAATGGGGGATTCAGGTCCATGTGGCCCCTGTTCAGAAATTCATATCGATATAAGGAATGAAGCTGAAATTACAAAAGTGCCGGGTCTTGAATTGGTTAACAAAAGCCATCCGCAGGTAATCGAAATCTGGAACCTTGTTTTTATACAGTTTAACCGGAAAGCAACCGGCCAATTGGAAGAACTGCCTGCCAAACATGTTGATACGGGAATGGGTTTTGAACGGCTTTGCATGGCAGTCCAAGGTGTTACCTCGAATTACGATACTGATATTTTTCAGAGTACAATTACTGAAATTGGTAAATTGTGCAATATAAAATATGGCGCCGATGAAAAAACCGACATTGCCATGCGCGTTATCGCCGACCATTTACGTGCTGTTGCTTTTGCCATTGCCGACGGTCAGTTGCCATCAAACAACAAAGCGGGTTATGTTATCCGCCGGATTTTGCGACGCGCTGTGCGTTATGGTTATACTTTCCTCAATTTCCGCGAATCTTTTATTTTTAAACTCGTTGCAGTTTTAAACGAAACAATGGGCGAGGCTTTCCCGGAATTGGTAGGCCAGCAAAACTTAATCGAAAAGGTAATTAAAGAAGAGGAGGAATCTTTCCTGCGCACGCTTACCACAGGTATTCGTTTGCTTGACGAAATTATTTTGAAAGCAAAACAAGAAAACCTGACCGAAATACAGGGAAAAGATGCTTTTGTGCTGTTTGATACTTTTGGTTTTCCGTTTGATTTAACCGAACTGATTGCACGTGAAAATGGACTGGGAATTGACGAAGCTGGTTTTAAAGTTGAAATGGAGGCACAAAAAAACCGCTCACGAAACGCCGCCCAGCAGGAAACTGACGATTGGGTGGAAATCAGAAAAATCGACCAAACGGAATTCCTTGGTTACGATAAATTGGAAGCTGAAATCAGAATAGCAAGATACCGTAAAGTTACCCAGCAAAAGAAAACTTTCTATCAGTTGGTTTTCGACCAGACACCTTTTTATGGCGAATCGGGCGGTCAAGTTGG
>JBBQPP010000309.1:0-5206 GCA_038217255.1 Bacteroidales bacterium
AACCAATTTTTCGTTTGGCATATTCACGATGCAGTTATTCGATCCGTAGAGCATAACATTTTCTCCTGAAACTACATTTCCATCGGTATCTTTATTCGAGTTCTCGTAAAGCGAGCCCCAGGTTCCCAAATCACTCCATCCAAAATCCGAACATAAAACAAAGACATTTGCAGCTTTTTCCATGATTCCATAATCAATGGAAATATTCTGACATTCAGAATAAATTTTATTTAAAAAGGAGACTTCATCCGAAGTCCCATACAATTTTTTTCCTTTTTCAAACAATTCGGAAACATTACTCAGATGCATATCAAAGGCACTTAGAATAGAGCGTAGCGACCAGATAAAAATTCCGGAATTCCAGAAAAATTCCCCGCTTTCAATAAAGATTTTTGCAAGCTCCAAATCAGGTTTCTCCGTGAATGTTTTTACCTCATGTAGATTGTGAATCAGACCAAAAGGTTCATCGCTTTCGATTTGAATATATCCATAGCCGGTTTCAGGTCGTGTGGGTTTAATTCCAAGAGTTAGAAGTGCATCATTAGTTCGCACGAAGTCAAGGCCTTTTTGAATTTCTTTAAGAAATTTATCTGTTTGCTGAATGTTGTGATCCGATGGCGCAACAATAATGTTCGCATCCGGATTTATTGATTGTATTTTATAGCAGGCATAGGCAATACACGGTGCGGTGTTTCGCCTCAGTGGTTCAGACAACACCTGCTTCTCGAGTAGTTCAGGCAATTGCTGCAATACAATATCTTTATAATCGACACTCGTTACTACATAAAAGTTTTCATTCGGGCAAATCGTCGAAAAACGATCGTAAGTCTGCTGAAGCAGCGTTCTTCCGGTACCTAAAATATCGAGGAACTGTTTTGGCTTGTTGCTCATACTCAACGGCCAGAATCTGCTCCCAAGTCCACCTGCCATTATAACACAATATGTATTGTTCATTCTACTTGTATTTTATTGTGAATATATAATTTGTTCCTGAAAATGTCTCTGATTTGCTTTAGCAACAAATAGAAGAGAAAATCCTGCATTAAGATAACGAGATTAAAATTAAAACCACCGAATAAATGTCTGTTTTTGGAATATTCGTACCTTTAACCACATTAAATTTTATGAATATCCTTTTTTGCATTCAGATACCAGTATGTTAAGACTTTCAATATATAATACTAAATAGTTGGCAGTGAATATTTTTAATCAGACCGGACGATATTTTGTCTTGCTGAACAAAGTTTTCAGCAGACCTGAACGGCACAGTTTATTTGTCCGTCAAATTTTTAATGAAATTGAAAACCTCGGTGTTAAAACTGTGGGTATTGTTGTGGTCATCTCTGTTTTTATGGGAGGAATTATGACGTTGCAGGTTGCCTATAACATGACAAATCCTTTGTTGCCGACTTATCTGATTGGTTTGGGAAACCGTGACTCATTAATTCTGGAGTTTTCATCGACGATTATGGGTTTGATCATGGCAGGAAAAATCGGCTCGAATATTACTTCCGAAATTGGCAGCATGAAAGTGACCGAACAAATTGATTCACTTGAAATCATGGGTATAAATTCTGCCAGCTATCTGATTCTCCCCAAAATAATAGCTGTTGTTCTGATGTTCCCTTTGTTATACATTTTAAGCGTTTTCTTTGGCCTGGTAGGAGGAATGATTGTTGGACCTGCAGTCGGTGCTGTTTCGTTGGCAGATTACCTGAATGGCATTCAACATTCGTTTACTCCCTATTATGTGACTTTTTCACTCATTAAATGTCTGGTTTTTGGATTCCTGATTGCATCAATTTCTGCTTTTTTTGGATATACGGTTGAAGGAGGAGCATTCGATGTAGGCAAGGCAAGTACCCGCGCTGTCGTAAATACGAACATCCTGATTTTAGTTTGGGATTTGATTTTAACTCAATTGCTTTTATAATGATCGAAGTAAAAAATATATACAAGTCGTTTGAGCACAAGGAAGTACTAAAAGATATCTCGATGGTATTTCATCAGGGCTCAACAAATCTGATTATTGGGCGAAGCGGCTCAGGGAAAACTGTTCTGCTAAAATCGATAGTCGGATTACACGAAGTTGATAGCGGTCAAATTCTATACGACCACCGCGATTTTACATCGATGCGTCAAAAGGTTCGAAAAAAACTAAGACAGGAAATGGGTATGGTCTTTCAGGGAGGAGCATTGTTTGACTCGTTGACAGTGGAACAAAATATACGCTTCCCGCTGGATATGTTTTCAAACTTAACTTCTATCGAAAAGCAGAAACAGGTTGATTATTGTCTCGAACGTGTAAATATAAAAGACGCAAATAAACTCTATCCTGCCGAAATATCCGGAGGAATGCAAAAACGGGTTGCAATCGCACGTGCTATTGTGATGAATCCCAAATATCTTTTTTGTGATGAGCCAAACTCAGGTCTCGATCCGGAAACCTCAATGGTTATTGACGAACTGATTCATTCTATTACCGTCGATCTGCAGATTACAACCATAATCAACACACACGACATGAATTCGGTCATGGAAATTGGGGACAATATCCTTTTTATATCCGAAGGTGAAATGTGTTGGGTTGGCAACCACAAGGAAATTCTTTATTCAGAGAACCAGAAACTTCAGGAATTTGTATTTGCAAATAAACAATACCAGAAAATCAGGGATGAAAAAAAAGAAGGAAAATAAATATCCCAAATAGTCCCATGAATTAAATTCAGGAAAAAACCCCTACCCTTTTGGCGTCAAAGTAACAACCGGGATAATCATTTCTTCCAATGAAATTCCACCATGCTGGTAGGTATTCCGATAATATTGGGCATAATGATTATAGTTGTTCGGATAAGCAAAAAAATCGGTATTGGAAGCAAAAATATACGAGGTGCTCACATTTCGTGAAGGAAGATAAATTGTCGCCGGATTCTTAATATCATAAATAGCCTTCGATTTAAAATTAAGGTTCCTTCCCGATTTATAACGCAGATTTGTATTTGTCTCACGATCACCAAGAACTTTTAACGCATTTTCAACTCTGATGGTACCGTGGTCGGTTGTTAAAACAACTTTTACCTTGTTTTCAGCCAATACTTTCAACAAATCCAACAAAGAGGAATGATTAAACCAACTCAGCGTAAGCGAACGGTATGCCGATTCATCACTCGCCAATTCCTTGATCATATCCATCTCCGTACGGGCATGAGAAATCATGTCCACAAAGTTAAAAACCATCACCGAAAGATCACTTTGAAGAATATTCCCAATATTATCAGTCAATCTCCGATTTCCTTTTAAGCTGGCAATCTTCTCAAAATACAATTTATAATTCTTTCCTAAACGGGATAATTGCTTCATAAGCAACTCATACTCGAATCGGTTTTTATGGCCTTCATTGTCATCGTCTTCCCAGTATTCCGGATAAAGCCGCTCTATTTCAGAAGGCATCAAGCCAGCGAACATTGCATTTCGTGCATACATGGTGGCCGTGGGCAGAATGCTGCAATAAAGTTCCTCTTCCTCAACATGGTAATAATTGTTCAGCACCGTTGCTAAAATACGGTACTGATCATACCTCAAATTGTCAATTACAAGCACAAAAACTTTATTTCCACTGTCAACCTGTGGAATTATCTTTTTCCTGAATATATCCACAGAAAGCAGCGGACGTCCCGACTGATCGTTACTGAACCAGGATTGATAATTATTACGAATATATTTGGCAAAAGAATTATTGGCTTCAGCTTTCTGATATTTCAGAATTTCGTCCATGGCGGAATCTTCAGAATTACTGAGCTCCAACTCCCAGAAGACCAATTTTCGGTATACCTCCACCCATTCTTCAAACGACAGTTTATCACTGATTTGCATCCCAATTTTTGAAAACTCACTTTGATAAGCGGAGTTAGTCCTTTCAGTAACTAAGCGTCGCTGATCGACATTTTTTTTGATCGAATGCAGAATTTGTTTTGGATTTACGGGTTTAATCAGGTAATCTGCCATTTTAGAACCTATGGCTTCATCCATGATGTCTTCTTCTTCACTTTTAGTAATCATCACCACCGGAACATTCGGTTCTATAGTCTTTATTTCGTTCAAGGTTTGGAGCCCACTTAAACCAGGCATGTTTTCATCCAGAAAAATAATATCAAAAAAATTATTACGAACCAAATCAATGGCATCAGTTCCATTATTGGCGGTCACAACCTCAAATCCCTTCTCCTGAAGGAAAATAATATGAGCGCGTAAAGAATCTATTTCATCGTCGGTCCAGAGTATTTTTATTTTTTTCATTTGAAATCCTCACTATTAATTAATTGAATATTACATTCCGACAATTATAAAACTGATTACCAGTTCCAGTTAAAGTATAAACAATTGTAAAAGGATAAAAGTATCGGTTTAACAAAATTTAACTGCACTTTTTTTATTAAACAGACGAATTTATGAGCATAAAACGCTAAATATCTTACTGTTTAAGGTAAACCTTTTTGTAAAAATCCATGTAGGTCAGGATATTTATATTTTGCCTGAAGATGACTTCGTTTTCCGGAGTAATAACGAAGTTACGGTAACTAGCATTTTGAATCGGACCGTAAACCTGCTGGTCTTTTGCAATTGCCCGCAAATATTCCAGGCCCGATTGCATGTTTTTAAGTCCCTCAACTTTTACCATTAACCTAAAATCGTCGAGCATCGATGAAGTTAAAATAAGTGATTCTTGGGTATAGTTTTGCTGATTAAATAAACGAATCGATTCTACCAGCTTCTCCTGATTTGTTTCTTCCTTTGGAATAATTAGAACAAAAGATTGAATTCCATCTGTTTTCTGGCTGTAAGGGCCGTCATATGAAGGCTTTGGTGCATCTGCAAAATTGGCCCTGGCACTTGGATCTATGTATTTTATCTTAAAGTAGTTCAGATATTCAGCAAACTTTTTAGTTTCAATCAGTTTTTTGAGATTGGAATCGGTTATAATAAAACTACGATAACTTAATGTATCTAAACTTCTGAAAAGTTTCCGGTTTGCCAGTGTCTTCCCAAAGTAGTCAATAGCTTCAATCTTTGTCTTTAGTCCCCCGACAATCATCAATTTGTACTCTTCCAGCTGACTTTGTCTCATGGTTAGGTTTGCCTGTCTGAAAAGATCCCGGTTATGTGTATTGAAACCTGCAACAACCTGTTTCATATCAACACGTGGATC
>JBBQPP010000310.1:0-5198 GCA_038217255.1 Bacteroidales bacterium
GGACCCGGCTTGCCACCTTTTAAAACACCTTTTACACCAGTATGTGCGATACCCGTTGTTACTTCAATACCCAGTGATTTTAAATGATTGGCAACAATTTCACTTGTCCTGACCTCGCGGTTTGAAAGTTCCGGGTGTTCATGAAAATCACGGCGCCATTCAATAACTTTTTGCTCTTCTTTTTTCGAAGCGTTGCTTATATTTTCCTTGAATTTGCCGGTTTGGGCAAATAATGTGTTAAATGCAAATGTGAACAGTAGTAGCAATAAATTTTTATGCATAAGTTTAATTTTAATATTTTAATATTATTGTATTAGGCACTTTGTCGATAACAAAAAAAAACTGTGCCTGCAAGTGTTTTGATGCCAGAGGCATCGCAACTGACTAATTGTTATCCTATAAACATTTGAACCCGCTGGGTTCGATTCCATCCCCATATTTATAATACGCTTAATTCGATAATATTATTTAAACCATAAAACTAATTTTTTAATTCATCTGATATCCATTTGTTTATGCTTTGTTCCAAAATTTCGAGCGGAACACAGCCGTTTGCCAAAACCTGGTTGTGGTAGAGCCGAATATCGAATTTGTCGCCTAGTTCTTTCTTCGCTTTATCGCGTAATTCTTCAATTTTCAGTTCGCCGATTTTATAAGAAAGTGCCTGCCCCGGATTAGCCATGTAACGTTCAATTTCGGCAGTAATACTTGCTTCACTGTCTGCTTCATGATCTAAAGAATATTGAATGGCTTGTTCCCTGGTCCATTTTTTTGAATGAATACCCGTATCAACAACCAGACGGATGGCCCGGTGCATTTCCGCGCTTAACCGGCCAAAATATTGATACGGATCGGTGTACAAACCGAGTTGCTTACCCATCGATTCGCAATACAACGCCCAACCTTCACCATAACCACTATACCATATGGTTTTTCGAAACAAGGGAAGGTCGTTGTTTTCCTGTGTCAGCGAAATCTGGTAATGATGCCCGGGAATGGCTTCGTGGAGAAATAATGACTCATCGGAATACACATTATATTTTGATGCATCAGGTATTGGTACATAGAAAATACCGGGACGGGTGCCATCAAGTGACCCCTGATTATATTCTGCACTGGCCGATTTTTCCCTGAATTTTTCGGTCTGCCTGATTTCAAAGCCTGTTTTTGGTTTATGATCGAACAGCACATCAAGTTGGGGTTTCATGCGGTCATAGATTTCCTGGAAATGGTCGAGGATCTGCTGTGGTTCAGTGTAAGGCATCAGAGCTTTATCGTTGCGGACATAGTTGAAAAACGATTTTAAGTCACCTTTGTAAGCAACTTGCTGCTTCACTTCTTCCATCTCAGCCGAAATTCTTTCCACTTCTTTTAAGCCCAACTGATGTATTTCATCGGCGGTCATGTTGGTAGTTGTATATTTTTTTATTTGGTGCTTATAATAAGCCTCTCCATTGGGAATATCCCAGAATCCGCTGGTTTCACGACCTGCTTTCAGGTATTCATTCTGCACAAAATCGTGGAGCCTTTTAAATTCGGGAATGATTTTTTCGGTAATTATTTTTGAATAGGCTTCTGTCAGTGCTTTTTTATCCAATTCAGAAAATGAATCAGGCATATTTTTTATGGGTTGATAAAACAGGTGATTTTGCAGGTCGTTTTTAGCCAGTTCACCAAGTTGAGGAATCACTTTTAAAATCAAACTTTTTGGAAGCACATATCCTGATTGCATTCCTTCTTTCATCTTGTCTTCAGCCGAATTCAACCAAACCAAAAATCCGTCCAATCGTTCTAACCAGTTCTTATAATCTTCCACAGTTTTAAATGGCTGGGCACTTTTACCGCTTGCGAATTGTCCCATTATCAGGTTCACCGACCACATTTGGTCAATAGGGAAAAGGTCCTCCCTAAAAGTCAATCCTTCGAGGTTGATCTCACATTCCCATTTCAAAATTTCCTGACTTAGTCGTTCGCTTTCTGTTAAATCGGCAGCATTAAAGTCCGACTGTTTATCAAGATATTGTGTGTAATAAGACTTTAATTCTTCGCGATATTCATTCGATAAAAAATTGGGAAAACTATTGTTGTAGCGACTGTCGCCAGCAAAGGTCGCGTTTATAGGATTTAGTTTAAGCCCCTCCTCGTAATAATCATTTATCATTTGGTTAAAATCTTTTTGAATTTCAGAAGTTTGCTTATTTGTATTGTTATTTTGACGAGAGGAATTTGTACAGGAAGACAGAAAAACAAAGGAAAGAACAAGGAGTGAGATAATCTTTGACATAATTTTAAGGATGTATTAATTTCAATAAATAATACTGATAAAACAATAAACAACAGTAAAAGTTTAGAAATGAGAAAGATGTATTAATATCTCGAAGATGTTTTAAAATTAAAAACCGGAAATCATTTTCATATTTAACTTTACACTTAATTTATGCTTATTCATTCTTTGGTAATTATTTTAAATATTTACAGCATAGTTTTCTTTTTAATTTAAGTTATGAACTTACCTCAAAGATTTTTTATTAAGGATTTTATTCTTTTTGAATTTATTACCAGATAGATAATGGTCAATATCGCGAAAAACAAACCCATAGCATAAAGCTCATTTTCCTTAAGGTTAGTGAGTAACCAGATTATAACCAAAATGGCGACTACTGGAACGGTTAATCCCCCGGGAATTTTAAAAGAATCTGCAAAAGATTGCTTTTGATCGGTGTATCTGAGCTTAACTACCGCGATTACCACACCTAAGTATATCATTAAAACGGATGCACTGGAAAGAATAATCAATTGTTTGAATCCGCCGGTGGAAGCAAACAAAAAATCCAGGCTAATATAAACGATAATAGAAACATAGGGTGTGACAAATTTGGGGTGTATCCTGCTAAGTATTTTTACAGGAATAAGTCTGTCTTTTGAAGCGGCAAACAATACCCTGGGCATACTCAAAATTTCACTGCTTAAATTTCCAAACATAGAAACCCCGGCACCAATTGTAAGAAGTGTTAGGCCTATCGGGCCAATTATTTTTCCGGCTACTTGTCCCAATGTATTTTCGGTAAACTGAGATAGGTCGGTGCCTAATATAGCTTGCGACACCACTTGAATAAAAATATAAAGTAATAAAACAAAAGCAATGCTAATAAATATTGCTTTGGGAATTGTTTTTTGGGGATTTCGTACTTCTCCGCTCACCGACAAAGCTGACTCGGCTCCAAGAAAAGCAAAAAACAGGAGGAGTGAAGCCTCACCAAGTTTATTTGCAGATGGGATTGAATCTAAAAGAAAATTCGATATTGAAATATCTTTTAGCCCTACTAAAAGGATTAATACCAAAGGGATTAGTTTAGCCAGTGTAATTATTTTTACAAAACCTACCCCTTGTTTTACACCCCTGATATTGATATATCCCAAAGCGGAAAAAATAATCAGGAAAATCAAACGTCTGATAATTTCATTTTGCATAAATGGGAATAAGGAACCTGCTATATCAGCAATGGCGTTAGCCACAGCTGCATCAGCGGAAATGGCCGACAAAAGGAAAAAAAATGCAGCTAAAAACCCGGGATATTTTCCTAAAACTATTTCAATATAAGAATACGCTCCGCCAGATACAGTAATTTTGCTCCCTATTTCTGCAAAACACAGCATAATAAGGGTAATCAGAAATCCGCAAAACAAATAAGCCAATATGCTTGAACTGCCTAATATTCCTGATACTAATGCCGGTAAAACAAATATACCTGCACCTACTACTGTATTTATAATATTGGCACTAAGCCCAAAAACGCCTATTTCTCTTTTTAAACCCTTGGTTTCTACATTTTTCATTTATTTAAAATCTCATTTTTCGAAAGAATCGGAGTATATTATTTCTTCCAAGTTTTTAAGTTAAAGAAAATGAGAAATCTATTTTTCCAATTGTAACAATGAATCAAGTAATAAAGTTGTATGAACTTTTTTCTGTAAAACCCATTTTCGGAAACGATATTTATTGACAAATGATTGTATATTTGAAACACACCAAATAATTCGACCAAACAAATGGCATTAAGCTGGAACGAAATAAAAGACCGCGCACTTAAATTCTAAAACGAGTGGGCTGATGAAACCAAAGAACGTGCAGAAAAAGACAGTTTTTGGAACGACTTTTTTAATGTTTTTGGAATTTCACGCCGCCGGGTGGCCACTTTCGAAGAACCCGTAAAAAAGCTAAACAACAAACAAGGTTTTATCGATCTTTTCTGGAAAGGAACTTTGCTGGTTGAACACAAATCGAAAGGTAAAAGTCTGGACGCCGCTTTTGAGCAAGCCACCGATTATTTTTATGGAATTGAGGAACACGAACTCCCAAAATATGTATTGGTATCCGATTTCGAAAAATTCAGGCTCTACGATTTGGATGAAAAAACCGAAACTGAATTTCTGATACAGGATTTTTACAAAAATGTAAAACAGTTTGGTTTTATCGCCGGTTACCAAAAACGAACGTTTAAAGAGGAAGACCCGGTAAATATAAAGGCAGCCGAATTAATGGGCAAGCTGCACGACCAGCTCAAAGAAACCGGATACGATGGTCACCCGCTGGAAATTTATTTGGTGCGTTTGCTTTTTGTGCTTTTTGCCGATGACACAAGCATTTTCGAAAAAGACACTTATAAAGAATATATAGACCAAAAAACCAAATCCGATGGCAGCGATTTGGGCGCACTGTTGGCTCAGTTCTTCCAGGTGCTAAACACACCCAAAGAAAAACGGCTAAAAAACCTCGACGAACATTTAAACCAATTTCCGTATGTAAATGGAAAATTGTTCGAAGAGCAACTCCCAATTGCGGCTTTTAATACCAAAATGCGACGTATTTTACTTGAAGCCTGTGGCCTCGACTGGGGCAAAATTTCGCCGGCAATATTTGGCAGCATGTTTCAGAGCGTGATGAACCCTGAGCAACGCCGAAACCTTGGCGCACACTACACTTCCGAGAAAAATATTCTGAAACTTATCAAACCGCTTTTCCTTGATGATTTGTATGCTGAATTCAACAAAATAAAACAGAGCAAAAACAAGCTGAAAGAATTCCACCAAAAACTTGATAAACTGAAATTCATTGATCCCGCTAGTGGTTGAGGTAATTTCATGATTATTACTTATCGAGAATTGCGTTTGCAGGAGCGTGAAGATTGTAAGCTAAG
>JBBQPP010000311.1:0-5168 GCA_038217255.1 Bacteroidales bacterium
TCTCAATCAATGCTTTCAAATAGGACTCTATCATGCGGGAAAGACTTCTTTGATGTGATGCTGCATATTCTTTTGCTTTGTCAATCACATACTTATCTAATTTCAATGTCAATTTTGCATCCATAATCCATTTGTTTATACGTACATATATAATAAATTAATCCGTACGGGCTGGGTTTTTTTCCTTCGCTCAATTTCTCACCAACTGTAGTCTGTAAAAAAACCAATTCTCACCGTTAATTTTGGACTAAACATTGCTGTTTTAAGCTTATGCTTAAGAAAGTTTTCGTGTTTTTGGGCAAGAAAATATTTGGATTTATTTTGCTTGAAAACAGTTTTGCCAGGGCCATTTTTTCGAATATTAAAAAGAAAGCTCTTTACATGTCCTTTTTCAATTCATTTATCCCACAATTTGATAAAATTGAAGCATACTTTATATTGTGGGATAGAATTAACAAAACCATCTGAACTAAGGCACAGATTGCAAATCAGCACCAGTGAGGCGTTTCAAACAGAGCAAAGTTAAAGCTGTGCAATGGTTGAGATGGGTTTATATTAGGTATCCAAATTTATTTTATTACTGGGTTTTACGTTATCAACTAACCTGAGAAATTGTCTGCATAATATAGCCGTATGAATCGAAAGGTTCACTTACGGTTCCCCGCCAGACCGGATGGGCAGGTGTGAGAGGTTTAGGGGTGAAACTCCCCTTTACCTACTCGACTGGCAAACGTTATTTTTTATAATTTCAATCTTATAATTATTTGCTAATCGTTCCAACTTCTCAATGTAATTTTGATTTACTGAAGGCTCAGACCATTTTACGTCTTTTCTCCCATCTGGATAAACTGTCGTAGAAGAAACTGATTTTGGAATCAGAGCTTTCACATACGAATCAATCAAGATTTTTTTGCCTATATTAAAATCCCCAAATTCAAGTTCATAAATTGCGATATTATCAATATCAACTATTAATCCGGTTGGTCTTTTTTCAGCTTCTAAACTCATCAAATCTGCCATTGATTCTAATGAATCGAATTGGTTCATCAAAGACATTAACATATCATCAAAATCTTTAGAAACTTGCCTAACAACAAGGTCAAATTCTTTTTCTAATGAAAGTTCATACCAATAATCATTTCCGTAAATTAGATGTCCTGTACGTCCCGAAGCAAAACAGTCATTGTCATTAATAAACTTTGGAAATTCCTGCTTATTTATTGACAATTTGTAAATCGTGTCGTTGAAAAATCCATAATTAACAGTAAATGAAATCAACTCACTACGGTTCCATTGACTTTTTTGAATCTTTATGCAATAAATCAATTTATTGAGATTCCTATTATAGTTTAAATTACTCTTTTTAAATCCAAGTAGTTTTAATCGAGGTGAAACTATCGAATTTACTAATTCTTTAAATTCAATATCTAAATCTCTGTGCACGATGTCTTTTTTATAATGATTGCCAAAATCTGCATGCCCGCATATTGCGGGTATTTCGTAATTAGAGGAATGTGTGAATTGTTTGATTAATAACGCTTTTTGTGTAAAGGGCTATTTTGGGTCGGAATTTTTTGTGCATAATGTTTGGTTTAAATTGATTGCTGTTTCAAATGTAAAAATTATTTCTTCTCAATTTGTTCGTTTATAAAATATTTAGCTTGTCGAGCGGATAGTTGCAGAAATATTTACTGCAATAAAAACACAAAAGCCTGTAAAACAGTCAGTTTTACAGGCTTTTGAAATTCTTTATCAGTTATTTGTGAAATCTATTTTTTCAATACAAACGCCCTGCTTTTTGATTCATCAGCAGTGGGGAAATCATCGGGAATGGGGATGGTAACTTTACCTGTTGCTGCCCACTCAACTCCCCGCAGAAAGGAAACGATAAAACCTACACTTTCGCATGAATAATCATCATGGCCAAGTGTTGTATGAAAAATACGACCGTTGCCATAAGTAAGAACCATTAACATAGGTTCATGCCTGTCGGTTGGCGCTTTTCCCGACATATCTTTTCCTGTGGCCAAAATGATCATGTTTTCGCCCGGGCCACGCAGTTTTGCATAACATTCATCTTTGGCCGATAACCAAACTTCGGGCATACCTTTGGTAATTGGGTGATCGGGAACACGCACTGTAATTGGAACAATATGCTGCGGACCATGCGAACCGGCACTTCCGGGCGAATCATCGCGTTTTAATTCGCCTTTGTTGGTGTAATATACATAGGGTCCGTTTTTTTCATTGCGGTCGCCCCAGCCTCCAAGTCCTATCATTTTGTTGTATTCAAGCCAGTCGGGAAAAGAGTTGTCGGCTGCATGCACCGATACAAAACCACCGCCGGCTTTCATAAAATCTTCCAGCGCTTTTTGTGTTGATTCAGGCCAATCAGCAGCTTTCCAGCCAAAGTTTGAAACCACAACATCGTATTTCTTGAATTTTGGAGCAAAATTGGGGTCGGTTTTCGGCTCTGGTAAATCCTGAGTTTCGCCAACTCCTGCCAACGGAAGAAAAGCTTTTTCACGCTCAGCTTTCCATGTGTAAGCGGTGCGGTCGATATCAACCGTAAACAAGCCTGTTTCTTCGAGATATTGTTTCATCATAATTGTTGATTTTGGCCAGACATCGTGGTTGTTTTGTCCGTCAACAATCAGCACTTTTATTTTTTTTGCTTCACCTGAGAAGGCAAAAATCATTATCAATGATAATGCGAGTAAAATCTTTTTCATAATTATTTTTGTTAGAATTTTTAAAATTTTCTATTCAGCACTCCTTGTCGATTAACGTTGTCTATTCTAATTTCCATAACGCTGTCTATTCTAATTTCCATAACGCTGTCAAGTCTATGGACGTTGACAGGTTAATGACCGGTAAATTGCAACCATTCTACTCCTTCTTCCACGCAACCTCATTCAACCCGCTATCGAAAGTTAGTTTTCGCGCCAAAACAAAAAAGAAATCGGACAGGCGGTTGATATAAATTATTGTTTCAGCACTTACTTTTGAGTGTTCGGCAAATTGCAGAATTCGTCGTTCGGCTCTGCGGCAAACTGTTCGCGCCACATGACATTGTGCTGCTGAAAAGTTACCGCCGGGCAAAACGAAATGACTTAATTCGGGTAACTGACTTTGATATTCATCAATGGCAACTTCAATTTCATTTATGTTTTCCGCTGTTATTGAAAGGCTTTCTGTAAATGCTTCTCCTTTTTCGTCGGAAGCCAGCAACGAACCAATATTAAACAGTTTGTTTTGTATTTTAAAAAGTGTTCCTGCCATGTTTTCAGACAACCCCGACGACAGTAAAACACCGATTGTTGCATTTAATTCATCAATTGTACCGTAAGCTTCAAGTCGCAAATCATACTTTTTTACACGACTTCCTCCAACTAATCCTGTGGTTCCGTCATCGCCGGTTTTTGTGTATATCTTCAATTTTCTGTTATTAAAATTAATAAATTGGATTTGGGTTTATTTCATCCGATTCTACCTCGCCATCTTTTAAATGAATAATACGGTGTGCGTGCATTGCAATGTCATGCTCATGCGTTACCATCAACAAAGTGTTACCTTTTCTGTGGATTTCGGCAAAAAGTTTCATTATCTCCTCCGAAATTTTTGAATCTAAGTTTCCAGTTGGTTCATCGGCCAGTAAGAGCGCAGGACTATTTACAAGTGCCCGGGCAATTGCAACCCTCTGCCGCTGACCACCCGAAAGTTCATTGGGGCGGTGGGTCATCCTGTCATCAAGCCCCACTTCTTTCAATGTATTTTCAGCCATTTGCTTGCGTTCTGCTTTCCTTTTTCCGGCATAAATTAACGGCAACATCACGTTTTCCAAAGCCGTATTTCGGGGCAGTAAATTAAACACCTGAAATACAAAACCAATTTCAGAGTTCCTGATTTCGGCCAGTGAATCGTCGGACATCCGGCTGACATCTTTTCCGTTTAACACATATGTTCCGCTGGTAGGTGTGTCCAAACAGCCAATAATATTCATCAATGTTGATTTACCTGACCCGGAAGCGCCCATAATTGCAACATATTCCCCTTTGTAGATATCGATGGAAACAGAACGTAAAGCACGTACAATTTGGGTTCCTACCTTATAATTTTTTACGATTGACTCTAAATGGATAATTTTGTGTTTCATGAAAATAGAATTAAAATCAGTAAAGCATTTATTGAAAGTGTAACAGTTTTATAAGACGTAAAAATCGGATAAATATTTTTAATCTTTTGTACAAAACCTGATTTTCTTTCGTTTTTTCAAAATTTTAACCAATTCTGTGAATGGGAAAATAGTTATTTGTAGAGATTTTTGCTGTCGCATATTCAAATTGACCTTAGCAGCAATTTTTGACAAGTTACTCATACCATATTAACCTTATTAACGGTTTTCAAAATCTTTAAAATCTAATTTGAAAAGGAAAACTCCAAATACCGTACTTTTCATTTTTGAGTATATTTGCCCTATGTCCGAATTTCTTGATCAGGAAATAAAATATCTCCCCGGCGTTGGTCCCAAAAGGGCTGAATTGTTGCACAAGGAGTTGAAAATTAAAACTTTCAAAGATTTAATTTATTACTTTCCATTCAAATATATCGACCGGACAAAATTTTATAAGATTGCGGAAATTCACGTACAAATGCCACTTATTCAAATCAGGGGCAAAATACAGTCGTTTGAAATGGTTGGCGTAGGGAGCAAACAACGTTTAACAGCAAAATTTTTCGATGAAACCGGAAGTATCGAATTGGTTTGGTTCAGTGCAATAAAGTGGCAAAAGGAAAATCTTAAAGTCAATACTGAATATATTTTGTTTGGAAAACCATCGGAATTTGGTGGCAGGATTAGCGTTGTGCATCCTGATTTGGAAACCGAAGCTGAAAAGCAGTTAAAACCTTCAGGGCTTTTTCAGGGGTATTACATTACTTCTGAAAAAATGAAAAACACCTATGTCAACACTAAAACAATCAATAAATTAGAACTTACACTTGCCAGTTTGGCCAAAGGTAAAATCCCCGAAACATTGCCAAAATATTTAACCGACAGGTTGAAACTTGTTTCGCTTGAAGAGGCATTAATCACAATTCACAAACCTGAAAATACCCACGATTTAAAAAATGCAACTTTCAGGTTGAAATTTGAGGAGCTATTTTTT
>JBBQPP010000312.1:0-5166 GCA_038217255.1 Bacteroidales bacterium
ACTTTCGGTAAACCACGATTTTTGGGGAACCTGGATTACTTATCTCGGTTACGCTTTGCTGATTCTTGGTTTCATTTTATCGCTTGTGAATAAAAATTCGTACTTCCAGTTTTTAGCCCGTAAATTGAAACGCGTTTCGGCAGCAACTGTAATGATTGTGTTTGCAGTTGGCGGACTGTCATTTGGCGTGTCTGCCCAACCCGGAAACGGAGCAGCAATTCCAGACATTAACAACGCAACAGTTGAAGAATTCAGCAAATTATGGGTGCAGGGCGTTGACGGGCGGATTGAGCCGATTTCAACCCTAACCAGCGAAATTGTGCGGAAAATAAGCGGCAAATCATCGTTATACGGATTTTCGCCTGATGAAGTGGTATTGAGTATGATGACTTATCCCGAAATCTGGCGGACTTTGCCAATCATTAAAGTCTCAGAAAAACCCTTGGCACAGCAACTTGGTGCCGACGGGAAATACATAACAATCGAACAAATTTTTGATGCACAAGGAAATTACGCCATTTCAGAAAGTGTGCAGGCAGCGTATGCAAAAGCCCCCGCTTTCCGGAACCGGTTGGAAAAAGAATATATCAATGTAGATGAACGGATAAACGTGTGTTTCATGATTTTTCAGGGTTCAATGTTCAATTTATACCCGCGCGACACAAAAGAGGCATCATGGTATCCGCCGGGCGCAAATGCCGTGGAATATTCAGATGGCGATTCGGTTTTTATAAAAAGTGGTTTCCAGCTTTTGCTGCAAACTATTGCCGAGCAAAACAGTGTTGATGCTAACCAGATTTTACAGGCAGTAGCCAATTTCCAGGTTAAGTATGGCGGCGATTTAATTCCTTCGCAAACAAAACGGGATATTGAAATAAAGTACAACAAAGTGAACCCTTTTAAACGGATTTTCCCTTTCTACCTGATGTTTGGGTTCCTGTTGCTTTTTGTATTGTTTGTCAATATTTTCAGGCAAAAACCGCTGCCAAAATTCCTGCGCATAACATTTTTCGGGTTGATATTTATAGGATTTCTGATTCACACGCTGGGTTTGGCAATTCGCTGGTACATTTCGGGACACGCACCCTGGAGCAATGGATTCGAATCGTTGGTTTACGTTGCATGGGCTATCATGTTTGCAGGTTTCGTTTTTGGCCGGAAATACCCGATGGTTGTTGGAACTGCCGCATTTTTGTCTGGAATAGCGCTATTTGTAGCTCACCTAAGCTGGATGAGCCCGGAAATTACGCCACTTGTTCCGGTGCTAAAATCATATTGGCTGGCCATTCACGTTGCCATAATTACTGCCAGTTACGGGTTTATTGGACTTAGTTCATTGCTTGGTGTTTTGGCGTTGATTTTAATGGTACTTCGTAATAAATCAAACCAGGTAAGAGTTACCGGATATATTGAGCAACTAACCACCATAAACGAAATGTCGGCAACAGTGGGTTTGTATGCACTTACAATCGGAACATTTTTGGGTGGTGTTTGGGCCAACGAAAGCTGGGGGCGTTATTGGGGCTGGGATCCCAAAGAAACCTGGGCATTGATAACAGTGGTTATTTATTCTTTCATCGTTCACATGCGGTTAATCCCGCCGCTGAAAGGCATTTTCAACTACAATATGGCTTCAATCCTTGGTTTTGCCTCTGTTTTAATGACCTATTTTGGGGTGAATTATTATCTCTCCGGATTACATTCATACGGAAAGGGTTCGGCAGACGGTGTTAATCCTGCAGTGCCAATTACATTTATTCTCTTTGGAATTTTAATGGTTTGGGCTTACATAAAGGAATCAAAATTTGAAAAAGAAAACGCAGAGTAACAAAGGGTCGACTACATTTAAAAACCCAACGCCGTGGCGTTGTATTCTTCAACACATTGGTTAATACAATAATTCAACACTGTGGCGTTTTGTTTATATTACGTTAGGATTTTTAAAAGCTTAAAAAGGTCTTGCGTTGTTTTAGTCAAATTAAGAAAAAAGTGGTTTTTCGATTATTGTATAGCAAATGACTCGTTAGCAACACAACCGAGTATCGGTTGGATTCTTGATTATTAGAATTATCCAGGATGCTAAATTTGAAAAGGAAAACAAAGCTTGAGAAAGCTAAAACTGTATATCGCAACAAGTTTGAATGGAAAAATTGCCAGTTCCGACGGAGGTGTGGACTGGCTTGAAAGCATTCCTAATCCTGAAAAAACAGATTATGGCTATGCAGCATTTTTCGACTCTATCGACACAACAATACAGGGATATAATACTTATAATCAGGTCATTAATTGGGATATCGGTTTTCCATATAAGAGAAAAAAGAATTACGTTCTTACCAAAAAACAAAATATTAAGAATACCGAATTTGTAGAATTTATTACAGAAAATCATATCGATTTTATAAAAAATTTGAAAGTACAAAGGGGTGGAAATATTTGGTTGATTGGTGGCGGTCAGGCAAATACTTTAATTCTTAATGCCGGACTTTTGGACGAAATTCAGGTGTTTGTGAAGCCAATTATTCTTTCGGATGGAATCGATCTTTTTGATGCCTTTCCCATCCAATCCCAATTAAAACTTCTTGAAACAAAATCGTATTCATCGGGTGTTGTTGAAATGAAATATGGTTTGGAGTAGTTTTGATTTTTTTGCTTAGTGAGGGCTTCATTTTGAGTGAAACCCTCACTAATCGAAAATCAAATTCTTATTGATTATTAGAATTATTCAAACGGATAATCGAGAAATGGTTTATTAAGATTCACATTATCAGTGCTTTATTGTTATTTATAATCATTCAAAATTATATCTGTCCGGTTTTTCGGGAAGTGGATTTTGAACACAAAAAAGCAAAACAACTATATTTGGGCTCTTACTAAATTGATAAAACATGGCACAAGAAGTAACTCGTACTTTTGATATCCTTGATCGCTACCTAATAGAATTTCCAAGAAAAGATGCCCTTGGCGGGAAAAAGGACGGAGGTTGGTACACGTTTTCAACCCAGGAATATGTTGAGAAATCGCACCAATTTGCGCTGGGATTAATGGCACTGGGACTGAAAAAGGGTGATAAAGTTGCAACAGTTACCACAAATCGCCCCGAATGGAATTTTGCGGACATGGGAATGGCAATGACAGGCGTAGTTCACGTGCCAATTTACCCGACTATTGGGGACGATGAATACAAATACATATTGCACCATGCTGAAGTAAAGTTGTTAATTGTTGGCGATCAAAAACTTTATGAAAAAATAAATCCGATAGCCAGTTTGCTTGACCATATTGAACAGGTGTATTCTTTTGAAGAAGTAAAAGGCGCAAAATATTACGAAGAAATCCTGACACTGGGAGAGCAAAAAAGAGAACAACATAGCGCTGATCTTGAGAAAATCAAAAAATCAATTCAACCCGAAGATTTGGCTACATTAATTTACACTTCGGGAACTACGGGAGTTCCAAAAGGTGTGATGCTGACGCAAAAAAACCTTGTATCCAACTTTGTCGCCCATTCGAAAATGCACCATTTAGGGAAAGATCACCATGTTATCAGTTTTCTTCCGCTGTGCCACGTGTACGAACGCAGCGTGAATTACCACTTTCAATACAAGGGAATGGGGATTTATTATGTTGGTAATTTGAACCAAATTGTTTCGTCAATAAAGGAAATTAAACCGCACATGTTCAATTCTGTTCCCCGCTTGCTTGAAAAGGTTTACGATGGTTTTGTCACAAAAGGGAAAGAACTAACCGGGATAAAAAAATCGCTCTATTTTTGGGCGTTGGATTTAACCCGTTATTTTGAGTACAATAAAAAATACGGGCCATTGCTGAGCCTGAAAATTAAAATTGCCGACAAGCTGATTTATTCAAAATGGAGGGCAGCGTTGGGTGGAAATATAGTTTATGTTGTTTCGGGCGGCGCGGCGTTGCAACCCAAAATTGCACGTGTTCTGGGAATGTCGAAAATGCTGAACCTCGAAGGTTATGGGTTGACTGAAACATCACCCGTAATTGCGGTGAACAATCCGGCTTCCGGAGAAATGAAAATCGGCACTGTTGGCGCAGTTTTGGAAGGTTTTGAAGTAAAGATTGCCCAAGATGGCGAAATACTTTGCAAAGGTCCTGGCGTAATGTTAGGATATTACAAAGCCGATGATTTGACTGCCGAAGTAATCGATAAAGATGGCTGGTTTCATACCGGAGATATTGGGGTTTTTGAGGATGGCAAATACCTGAAAATTACAGACCGCAAAAAGGAAATATTTAAACTTTCGGGCGGGAAATACATTGCCCCGCAAATGATTGAAAACAAACTAAAAGCCTCCAATTTGATTGAACAGGTTATGGTAATCGGCGCCAACGAAAAATTTGCCAGTGCACTTATTTCACCCAGTTTTCCGCTTTTACATGACTGGTGTGCCGAGCATAAAATCCATTTCGAAAACAACAAAGAACTGATTCAAAAAGCGGAAGTAATCGACAAAATCCAAAAGGAAGTACAAATCATCAACAAAACTTTGGGTTCGCACGAGCAAATTAGTCGCGTCAGATTAGTTTGCGCAGAGTGGACACCCAGTACAGGAGAACTGTCGCCAACTCTGAAATTGAGGCGGAATATTGTTGCTGCAAAGTACCAGCATCTGATTGATGAGATTTATTCGGTGGGGAAGAGTTAGAATACTTTTATAATTAGAAGGAATTTACGTAATTTGGAGTGTCAAGAAATGAGGGGTAAATAAATTACGATTATGAATGCAGCAGATATTAAAAATGACTTACAAAAATTTATAGTTGAAACTGAAGACGAAGGAATTCTTAAAAAGGTACATGCTTATTTTACCACACTCCAAAGTAAAAAAATTGATTGGTGGGAGCTAACTACCGTTGAAGAGAAAAAAGCCATTTATAAAAGTCAGCATCAACTCAAAAATGGGAAAGGACTTTCTCATGAAGAGGTTAAACAAAAAGTGGATAAATTGCTTGGCCGTAAATGAAAAATCATAATATCATTTGGTCTCCATTTGCTGAAGAAACTTTTCTGAGAATATTAAATTATATTTTGGAAAAATGGTCACTTAAAGAAGCCGAGGATTTTGAAAACAAAGTGGAAAGTCTAATCAATAGTTTAAGAAGTCATGAACACCTTTGCCCTGCTTCAAAAATTAAGAA
>JBBQPP010000313.1:0-5156 GCA_038217255.1 Bacteroidales bacterium
CCGATGGTATAAAAATGTGCGCCTTGATGCTCACCAATTACTTTTCCATTCCATGGTTTATATGGAAATGGAAAACAAAGTTTGCGGTAGTTTTCTTCCGATACTTCAATCTGCTTTTTCTTTTCCATAAAACCGGATGGAATTTCAATGATATTACCGGTTTTGGGCTTGAGTTGTTGTTGTAAAAAAGTGGGCAAATCAACTTTCCCAACAAAGCAAATCCCCTGAGAATCTTTGCGTTCGGCAGTGGGTAGATTTTGTTCTTTGGCAATTTTCCTCACTTCCGGTTTTAACAAATCTCCAATTGGAAACATCGCTTTTGAAAGCTGGTTTTGATTGAGCTGGCAGAGAAAATAACTTTGATCTTTATTGGTATCTTTTCCTGCTAAAAGTTGATGAATTGTTTTGCCGTCAACTTCAATTTTACTTTTTCGGCAATAATGACCGGTTGCCACAAAATCGGCATCAAATTTTAAGGCTTCTTCCAAAAAAGAATCGAATTTGATTTCACGGTTACAAAGCACATCGGGATTTGGGGTGCGGCCAGCTTGGTATTCGTCAAACATATAATCAACAACGCGCTTTTTATAATCAACACTTAAATCAACAATATGAAACGGTATTTCGAGTTTTTTTGCTACCATTCGTGCAATCAGCGCATCTTCTTCCCAGGTACAGGCACTTGTAATGTTCCCAATACGTTCGTGCCAGTTTACCATAAAAAGCGCAATAACTTCGTGCCCCTGCTGTTTTAATAAATAGGCGGCAACACTCGAATCAACCCCGCCTGAAAGTCCGATAACTACCCGTTTCATGGCGCAAAAGTAGAAAGATAAAAGTCAAAACTCAAAATCAGGATTATAAAAGTGAAATTTTCTGGGTTACAGTTGTAAAATCCAACGTGATAAATAAGCTGTACTATCAGAAATAAAAATTTGAAAGCTTTTCAAAAAAAATTCGGAAAAGTTATAAATCGTTGAATATTTCATGACTTTTTCGTGATACTTATTATGGAACTTTGAATTAGTTATTCATCTAAAAATTAAAAATTATGAAAAATTTAAAACTAATTTCGGGTTTGGCTCTTCTAGCAATTCTGTTCACTCAATGTAAAAAAGACAGTTTTATGGAGGTTCCAGACGGAGATCTGGTTACGAAAAGTGCTAAAATACCAGATGGAACTTACACTGTCACAGTTGAAAACGTGTCAATAGATTACTCCTTTTTTGAAGCTGGAGTAGTAAGTGTCCCCGATGGCGAAACTTCAGCAGGCCCGGCTTTTCCCGGACATTCTTTTACTTTTTCTTTTCACGCAGGACCAAATCATAAATTATCTTTTGCTACCATGTATGGTTTGTCGAACGATGGTTTTTATGCTCCCGGGGAAGGTGGTATAAGTGTTTATAGTGGTGGTTCTCCGGTTACTGGTAATATTACTTCTGAAATTATGCTATGGGATGCAGGAACTCAGGTTAATCAGATGCCCGGTCCGGGAAACCCTCACAGTGGTGCAGATGAAAACGGTGTTGTTAGAGATATGATGGATGCTAACATGGTTGATATGTATGATTTTGGAACTGTTGCAACAAATTTAGATGCAAGTTTAACTTACGATGGCTTCAGCATGTTTACGGTAACAGTTAATGTTCTTGGCGGAAGTACAACAGCAATTTCTCCAATTGCCTGGGTTGTTCATTCCGATGGACAAACTCCAATTTTTATGGAGGGAGTGGCCGAATTTGAAAAAGGACTTGAAGATCTGGCTGAAACCGGAAATGCAGGTCCGTTAGGTCACTATCTTTCCTGGAACAGTGGTTATGTTTCTCCAGTAGCTCCAGTACTTTGGGTTTTACACGATAAAAAAGACATGCCTATTTTTACAGAAGGAATGCAGGATTATGGAATGGGACTTGAAACGCTTGCTGAAACCGGAGATCCAGGTATTTTGTACACCTCGTTAATGAGTGATTATGAAACCGGCGTTTATTTAACTCGTGAAGGTGGATTGGGAGATGGACCGTTATTTCCAGGTCAGATTTATAAATTTACAATAAATGGACATGTAGGACAATCACTTAGTATTGCCAGCATGTTGGGAAATTCCAACGATATCTTCTTTTCTACGGGAGACGAAGGAATTAAATTAGACAATGGTGTAGCCGAAAAAGATTTAACCCACTTCATTGAATTGTATGATGCCGGGACTGAACCAAACGAATATCCGGGCGCCAAGACATCTAATGAAGATGTTGAAGGTGGTACTGTTCGTGTGTTAAATGACGGAATGCCTTGGCCAGATGCATCGCAGGTAATTAAAGTAACAATAAAAAAGAATTAGTAGCAATACGGACAAAATTAGTATAAAAGTAAAAGCCATCTGTTTCATAATAAAACAGATGGCTTTTTTATTTTTTTCTTAATTTGTAAAACAGGCATGAGCTATTTTTTTGTTGGCTATTTGTTGCCGAAACAAAGCCATTTCTTTTCCGGGAAAACCTTCGTCGAATAAGGTTTCAATTTGCGTATCGTTTTTTACGCTAATTGTAAATCGTGCAGTTCCGCCGGGTACAAAATTTTAAATTACCTGAGATTCAAAAACCAGCGTTTTTATCGTTTAAAAAAGAATCATTTAAAATGTTCATCATCCAGTTAAATTTATTATGTACAACTGATGAAGAAGAATTGAATCCTGAACCAGTTCCTACCCATTTGACAAATAACAGGTCAAATTTTTTAAGCGGATTATCCTAAGCGTAAATTGAAAAATGACACAAATGAAAACGAAAAGAAGTAATGTTTTTCTCATAGAAATCAAACTATATCAAAAGTACTTTACACAATGTTAATTCATTTTTCCAAAGGGTATTGTAAATCCCAGCCATGGAACAGCAAAATCAACGCCATTGCCGGTAAAAGGAATAACCAACCCATAATCAAGTGCAGCCTTTTTAATTATCGAACGCCCGCCTACAGTAATTAATATGACAGTTTCTCCACCTCCGCTTAAAATATAGTTTTCGGTAATTAAATAACCCCTGCTACTTATCCTGAACATTCCATTGATATTAATCGCTGGAGACTTTGCCCAACCGCCTCCTGCAAATCCGTAGCCCATTCCAAAAGTCAAGTTCGCATCATGTGAGCCAACCGTAGCAAGGCCATATAAAAGTCCAACAGTCGTCTCAGATTCTCCAATAACTCCGCCTACAATTGCTCCGGCGGCAATATTAAATTTCTCTTCGACAATTGGTACCGAAAATTTGGCAGTTGCAAAAACCGGTGTTGGTGCACCGAATAAAAATATAGGAATAACTCCTGCCCCAATAGAAAAATTATCAGTTAAACCGTAAGCAAACTGGTTCCACAGCACCCAGATATTTTGATAATAACCTTCGCCTTTTTTCAGTCCATACCCATTGGGTGACCAAAAATAGCGGGTTGATTGTGGATTTGGAAACCAGTATTTGCCATCCTTTATTTGCTGAACTTCAAGATCGCTGCGATTTTTAATATCTAATCTGGAAATAGATATCTCGCCCAGTTTTTCGGTTTTTAAAACTATTTTAAGTGAATCCTCCCGCACAATGTGGCCTATAAACTCATTGCCGTCAATTGTTTCAATATTAACTAAGGTTGAGTCGCTGGTTGTTTGTGATTTAACGGATAAAGATAAAAGGAATGTGAACAAAAAAGCAAAAACAATTTTAGTGTTCATAGTTTTAGTTTTGTAGTGTTAAATGCTACAATTAAACAATGATTAAGCACTTTTGTTTTACAGGCCAACCGGCAGAGAAATTTGGTTATCCTTTGTGCGCTCTGCCTTTGTAATTCCTTGATGGTCTTCCGCTATTTCCACTTTTTTTCCCTTTTGAGAACCCACCACTTTTTCTGAATGGACGATTTGAACTATTGATTTTCCAAATGGGACCTTCACCAAAATTTGGGGGAAGCGGGATTTTAAATACTTCACGCTCAATCAGTTTTTCAATCTGATGAAACTTGAACATGTCATCCTCGTTCACTAAAGTAAGTGCAACACCTGTTGCATCGGCGCGGGCAGTGCGACCAACACGGTGAACGTAATCTTCTGCATCCTGCGGAACGTCGTAGTTAATTACAAGGTTAATGTCCTTAATATCAATTCCCCTGCTCATTACGTCGGTAGCTACCAAAATCCGCGTGCGTTTTGAGCGGAAACCAAGCAAAACTTCCTCGCGTTGGGCTTGTTCCAAATCCGATGAAATTGCTTCGGCAGCAAATTTTTGTCTCTTTAAAACCTTTGCCAATTCGTTCACCGCACGTTTTGTTGAGCAAAAAATAAGTATGCTATTATAGTCTGGGTTTTCGGAAATCAAATGTGCGATCAGCCCGTTTTTTTGCTGGTTGTAAATTAAGTAAGCGGCTTGCAGCACTCCCTCCGCTGGTTTCGACATGGCAATATTTATCTGTCGTGGGTTGATAAGTACCTGCGAAGTCAGTGTCCGTATTTTGGGTGCCATTGTTGCGCTAAACATAAGTGTTTGTCTTTCTTTAGGTAGATATGAAATGATCTTTACAATATCATCGTAAAATCCAATGTCGAGCATTCTGTCGGCTTCATCGAGAATTAGGAACTTTATTGTATCGAATTTTACGTAACCCAGGTTTAAATGCGAAATAAGTTTGCCGGGAGTTGCAACAACGATATCAGCACCTTTGGTAAGTGCAGTTTTTTGCTGCCCCCAATTGTCACCATCGCCTCCGCCATAAATAGCAATCGAATTTATTCCCATTGTATATCCAATTCCTTGCACCTGCTGGTCGATTTGCATGCACAGTTCGCGGGTGGGAACAATAATTAAAGTGGAGGTTTCACCCCCTGGCATATCGGCGATTAAATCTAAAATGGGAAGCAAAAATGCTGCAGTTTTTCCTGTTCCGGTTTGTGCGCAGGCAATTAAATCGTTGCCTTCTAAAATAATTGGGATGGCTTGTTCCTGGATTGGGGTTGCTTCTTTATAACCCATATATGAAATGGCGTCCAACAAATCATCGTGTATTCCTAATTCTGAAAATTTCATTAAAATGTGATATTTTATAAGACCTCAAAAGTACAAGAAAATAATGGAATATGTGGATGCTAAAAATAGGAGAGTATTTTCTCTATGATTTCAAGT
>JBBQPP010000314.1:0-5155 GCA_038217255.1 Bacteroidales bacterium
GTTGTAACCGCTAAAAACGAACTGACTAGCATAGAGCAAACAGAGCGTGTGCTTAAACTAACTGATAAACTTAGCAAATACAAACTGTGTAATGATGGCTTAAAAACTACAATCGATAAAATCCTTGAAATTGATAAACAATTTGTTGCTAATGACGAATATACTCAGAAAACGAAACTTAATGATATTTTGAGCGAACTTGCTTGGTATTTTAGAAACTACCGCTTTAACTTTACTGACTATCCTTACTTGACAGAAATAGTATTGGAAATAATTAAACTCAAACAAAAAGATGCAAATACAGATATTGCTAATCTGAAAGATAAATTGTAATGAGCCCAACCCACAAAGCATACACATTTGCAAGCCGCACAAGCCTTGACACAAACCAAAGCTTGCAAAAGAGTATGCTTTTCCCGACCCTAAGAAAAAACAAAAAATCTCCCCTCTCAAAGAAAAATAAAACTTTGTCAACACACAGCCCGACAGACAACCCGACAGACAAAAACGTAATGACAGAAACAGTTGTAAAACAGAAAGGTATGTCGCTTGACAGGAAAGAAGGCCAGCTTGTAACACGGTATATAAAAAATTGGGCAGATAGTGCTAAATTTGAAGTGTGTAGCTCGCATTTAACTTTATGCAGTTTGACAGTGAATCAATCCGTAATGCCCAACTTTTCATATACCCAAACGTTAGCTGCAAGCATTTGGGGACACTGCTAACCTTGAACTGACGAGCTTTTAATCAACATTTTTTGACAATACATGACCCGACCCGACACTGCAATTGCCAACGCTGGAAAAAAATTAAAAAAATGCCACCGCACAAAAAAGTTTATGCCCACCCACATTGCACACATTTGCCTTTGCCTGCCAACACACAAGCCCACCCAAAGGCAAAAGCAAAAGAGTGCAATCGCCAACGCACCGAGAGGCAGTTAGCTACGAAATAAAAATTTTCAATGTGTGGTTAAACTTCCAGAAAATTTATTTACATTTACCGTGTTAATTAACAACTAAATTATTTCACATGAACGATTCAACATCCAACAACAATCAGACTGAAATCAGTGGTGCACACACTGACAAGAAAGTCCAAGAGACTAAGGAAGGTTTTAAAATGCCAACCTTAGATCAGTTTATGGAGCTTGTTACTGGAGAAGATTCTACAGTAATGGCAACCACATCTGCCTACAATGTTTACAATAAGTATAACAAATCATCGTAGTCTTTTTCAACCGAAAAAAAATTCGGGAGGCGATACTTACTGAAAAGTGCGTATCGCCTTTTTAATTTTATTTAACTTGCGAGACATGACAGAACAAAAAATAAAACTCAAACCTTACACATTAGTCATTCGGACAACCGAACGATGCAATGTTGGTTGCTATCATTGTTCTATTTCAGCAACTCCAAAAGGAAACGACTTGCCAGTTGACATTGCAATCAACGCAATCAACGAAGCAAAACAAAATGGTTTAAACCGAGTTCATTTCACAGGAGGAGAGCCATTACTTTACGACAACCTTTCAGATTTAATTTTCTTGACAAAAGAGTTGGGAATGTTTACCGATGTTACTTCATCCACTTTCACAAAATCGGGAGAAGACACACTTCAACTTTTAAATAAACTCAAAGACGGTGGACTTGAATGTGTGATGCTTTCTTATGACGAACCACATTCAAGAAAAGTGAGCATAGAACAATTCACAGAGTTTGCAAAGCAATCTCAAAATCTTGGGATGCATGTTTGTGTTTTCGTTACCGAAGGTGGCAACACAACTTTCAAAACAGCCGACTTGAAAAAAGCATTCGTTGAAGAAAACATCAACATAGAAAAAATTGAATGGACAGTTTCTGAATATCAATTTGAAGGCAGAGGAGAAAAATTTATTGAGTTAGCAGAACAAAATGAAGAAGAACATTATTGCCGTTGTCCTTATGTAATGGCAGTGCCAACGCTAAATCCAAACGGTGATGTTTTGCTTTGCCACATGGCAAGATTCAAAACAAAAAATTTTGTTGTCGGAAAATATCCCGAAGAAAAATTAGAAACGATTTTAAACAGAATGGAACATTCTGTTTTGTATCGTTACTTATCTAAACACGGACCTCAACAGAGTTTAAGAAATTTAGGCTTTGCAAAAAATGAAGTGCCGAATGATATGTGCAGGGCTTGCGAAAAATATTTAACAACACTTGAAACAGATGAATACAAAAGCAAATTGAACGACTTACTTTTGAATGATAATTTATCGGAAATTGAAGTTGATATGAAATCAGTATTGCCAATTTATCAAAGATACCTAAGTGAATACGGTGAAAAATTAGTTTGCGAAAAATAAAATGACGACACAAACAAACACATCAGTTTATAAAAACATCAACGAGGTTCACATTGAGATAACCAATATGTGCAACCTAAGTTGCACATATTGTTATGCTGAAACTTTATCACCTGAAAAACACCAACCAAGAAATCTATTTACAAACGAACTTTACAGAAATACAATTTCAAAAATTGTTTCAGAAAGCAAAAGCAGTTTTATTGACATTGTATTTCATGGCGGAGAACCGTTATTGCACAGTGCCGAATGGTTTGAAGAAGCATGTGCATTTGCAACAACCACGGCAGAAGAACATGGAAAGAAAATCAACTTCAGTATGCAAAGCAATCTTACAATTTTAAGAGATGCTCATATTGAAGTTTTTGAAAAATATAAATTGAATATTGGAGTTTCGTTAGACGGAGACAAAGAAACCCACAACTCAATGAGAGGAAAATTTAGCATTACAGCAGCCAACATAAAACGATTACAAGACCTTGGTTTGTTCAGTGGTATTATTGTGGTAATCAGTTTTCACAACTGGAACAAGATGCCAGTTTTCTTTAAGCAGTTGAAAGAAATGAATATCCGAACCTTTCACATGAATATTGCTTCTACCGTTGGTAGAGGAAACCCAATGGAACATTTAGGAACGGAAAAAACTTTCACCGCTTTCAAAGATTGCATTGATTCAATGATTGAATACAAAGGAGAAATCATTGATACAAGAATGATAAAAAAACTTAGTCAGTTTTTAAATCCGCCAAAATCAACAGACGAAACATTTAAGCAACTGCGTTGCGACAATATGTTTTGCCATGCAGGAATTACAATGGTTGCAGTGCAATACGATGGAAGTGTTTTCCCTTGTGGTTGTGCAGGTTCAAGCGGCAACATGAAAAATTTCAAGTTGGATAATTTGCAAACTGATGTAGAAGCAGACCCGATAAAATATTTTGAAACGATTAAAAAGTTTCATGCTAAAAAAGAAAAGTATTACAACGAGTGTGTTCATTGCCCTGCAAAGTTTGTATGTGAACACGGTTGCCCGGCATTTGACCACACCGACCCTGAAACACCTGAAAATACTTGTTTGGCAACTAAACAACTTTACAAGCACTTATTGACACTTGACAGAAATGTAATTGAAGATTTAGTTTTTTCTCACGAATCTAAAACCCTAACAACTGCCTGATGAATTTAATAGTAGTAGATAAATGCACCAACTATTGCAAGTATTGTTTTGCCTCAAACGAAATGGCAAAGAACAATTCTAAAGCAGCTTTGAAGGACGAAAACATTCCTCATGTGTTAGAATTTATTAGAAATTCAGGAGCAAATTTTGAATTGAATGTAATAGGTGGCGAACCGTTTTTATACAGACAACTTCCCTACTTGCTTGAAAAAGTTTTGGAGTTAGAAAATGTAAGTAAGATTTGTGTATTCACTGGTGGCATTGTGGCGACAAAGGTTGTAGAGCAAATTTGCCACTTAGACACAACCCGAATAAACTTCTTATTCAACATGAATGAAAAGAAGGATTACAAAACCGAAAGAGAATATGATTTGGTTTTGGAAAATTTTGATTTGGTTTTAAGCCACGGCTTTAAAGCAATTTTCGGCTACAACATTTACGAGAAGGAATTTAACTACACCGAAATTTTAGACTTGTGTGAAGAATACGGAACTCCAATTTTACGGTGGACAATTGCGTTTCCCGAATTGGTTAAGAACCTTTACACTACTACTCTATTGCCTGACGAATACAAAGCAGTTTCAAACAAGGTTGCCACCTTTTTAGAAGATGCTTATTCAAGAGGAATTAAAGCAGGGCTTGATTGCCCAATTCCAAAATGCTTTTTCAATTTGGAACAAATGGGAAGAATTGCTTTAACCCAACCTCTAACAATAAATTCAATAAAATCTTGCGGACCCGTTATTGATGTTACACCCGACTTAGATGTTTTCAGATGTTACGCTTTGTCAGATTTGAAACGAACAAAACTCACCGACTTCAAAAATTTTAAAGAGGCAATTTCTTTCTACGAAAAAAATGTTGATGAATTATACAACATCCCACAGACCTTTGAGTATTGCGGAACTTGTGAGTTTGCTTTAAATAAATCTTGTTACGGTGGTTGCATTGCACATTCGCCAAAGGCAGTTGGAACACGAACATCAAAAGAAGATTTGCTGATGCAAATGTTTCAATTGTTTCAGCAAAACAATTTTGCTGATGCAGCAAAATTATTTACAGCAAACAAATTTGATTTAGAGAAAAGCCCAGTTGCAAATTATTTGATGTCATTTATTGCTGAAAGCAATAATGAAATGAAGCAAGCAAAAACTTTTATCAGACGAAGTATTATGTTTTCTCAATCCTTTGAAAATATTGAGAAGTATAAGCAACGACTAAAGCAAATATCGAATAAACAACTAACCAATCAACAGTAATAGGAATGAAAAAATATGTCTTTATTTTATTAGACATTTTGTTTTTTGTATCAGTAAGCAATTCACAAACCTTGCAACAAAAAACTACTGTTTTTTTAAAAGATAGCATTGCTACTGATGCTTCAAAAACAAATGAAAAAGCAATTCAACAATATGTAGAATACTTAAAAGAGATTAATCAACAATCGCAAAATAATCTTGAAAATACTTATTCGAAACATAATAACTTTTGTAACTATTCAGCTCAATTAAAGAGTATATCCGGAGATGTAAGTGCATTCATAGGTCTCTTGCCCTGCAGGATAGCTGAATTGAAGATGGAGCGAATGATTGCATAACTCTCAGCTCCCTTCATGGATCTGAAACATTTAC
>JBBQPP010000315.1:0-5154 GCA_038217255.1 Bacteroidales bacterium
CTGTTGCAATTATCCCCGACCCAATAATCGATTGTTTCAGGAAATTCCTTCTGTTTGATGACATATTTGTTAGTTTTTTAGAAAAACTTAAATATAATGTTTTCAGTTGTAAAGATCCCTATTTTTTATCATGCTAAAGAAGACTGCAAAAAATAAATGCAATAAAGAGAAACCGATTTTATGTTTTGCCATAAAATTTATAGTAATACACAAGTTTGTGTTGATTAAACTCTTTTTAGAATGTACAGTCAAAGCCCCGAAACAATAAAAAATACAAAGTCATGAAAGCAATTAGATTATTTTTAACGATTACAGCATCCGTATTGGTATTAATATCAACAGCCACGGAAAAACCAAAAATGAATTTTATTCCTTTAAACGATGAAAAAGCGCTTATTGCCATTTCAAATGAAAAACCAGCCTATTTTGAACTTAGCATCGAAGCACAAAATGGTAATTTAGTTTATCATAAGGAGTCGGATAAAGAAATTTCGGATCTGCGCCAGGTTATCAACTATTCGAACATGGAAAATGGAATTTACACTATAAAACTAAAGGTAAACGACACCTTTATTTCAAGGGATTTCGAGATAAAGAATAAAAGAATGACTGTTGATGAAGCTAAAATTGGATTTGCACCATATTTTTCATACAGTGGAGATATTCTAATATTATCATACCTGAATTTTGACAAAGAAAATGTAAAATTGAAAATCTACAACGATGGAAATCTTGTTTTTGAAAATAAGCTTGGAAAGGACTTTGTGCTTAACGCTGGCTTCGATATGTCGAAACTTGGAAAGGGAAAATATGAAATAGAACTTTCGTCATTGAACAATCAGTTTTCATACGCTATTGAAAAGTAAAATAGGTTTGAATTTACTAACAAGGGCTGCCTGAAAAACTTTTGGGCAGCCCTTATTTTTTACTCCCACTGAAAAGCTAAATAAGTGCATGGTTTTTTTCCTGTATTTCGAATAGCGTGAGAACTGTTTGAACCCAGAAAATAAATATCTCCAACTTCGCCTTGATAAGTACTGCCGTCAATTTCCTCTTCGGTGGTTCCGTCCATCATAATTAAAATCTCGGCTGGTTTGTGGGTGTGGGGTTCGTGGCTTTTTATGTTTGGATTTAGCGTTGTTGCATGCATTTCAATCCGCTCGGACATGGCTGATTTCCTATCGAAAAACTTTCGGACTCCGCCCCTGTCGTGAGGTTGGAATTTAATGTTTTCCCAATCAATCAACATTGAACCACCTGCAGTTTTTCCGCGCTCAGCGTCCATTGCCATTTTCGATTTGTATTTGATAATATAATAAGTTGCTTGTGATTCGCTGACATTTTCAATTCCATGTTCATCGCCTGGCATGATTAAAGCAATACTTCCAGGACCCAAAACTTTCTTTTCGTTATTTAATGTTACTTCAATTTTACCATCTTTTACAAAAACAATTTCTTCTGAATCAGCATGAACATGGCTTCCATGTGGTGCTTTACCGGGTTCAAGCATGGTGGTGTGGATTTCAAAATTTGCGAGGTGCGTAGTTTCCCCGTCAATAAGTTGTCTTTTTTCTCCCGAACTGGTTTTTTCAACCTTTGCTTCTGAAAAACTGTAAACTTTTGATTCAACCCGATTAACAATTCTTCCGTTTCCAAAAAAACAAAGAATAAAAACAAAAAGTGCAATTGATTTCATTTTGAAAAATTTTAGTGTTAAAAAACCGGTTTCAAATTAAGAAAATAAATCCATTTTATCGAATTAATAAAATCTGGCCTTTCATTGAATGTTTAAATCCCTGGATGTCGCTGAAATCTGCTTTCCAAATGTAGTTTCCCATTGGTGCGGTTTTGTTGTTTTTTGTTGTTCCGTCCCATTTATTATCCAAACTTCGCGATTCGAAAATCACTTCTCCCCAACGGTTAAAAATCTGCAGTTGAAATGTTTGAGGATTTACTCCTGAGCTAACTGGCATAAATTCACGGTTCCCGGGAATGTCGCTGTCGGGGCGGAATGCATTGGGAGTATATACATTAAAGGGCAGGATTTCAATTTCCATCATTCCTGTATCAATGCACCCGAATTCCGATTCAACAATTAGATTGACAGGAAATTTACCCAATTCGAAATAGGAATGTTGTGGGTTTTCTTCAGTAGAAATCAATCCATCGCCAAAATCCCAGTTAAATAGTTCAACTCCGGGTGTTTGATTTGTGAAATGTAAATTGGCATTCTCGATGATTGCAACCGGGTAATCAACAGTGAATTCAGCAACAGGTTTTGGATGAACTTCAACCAAATCATTTTTTAATAGTGTATCGCTGCAACCTGTTAAATTTGAGTAGGCAGCAAGCGAAAAATTATATTTTGTTGCATCAGGCAGCAAGAATATTTGTTCAATTCCTGTGGAAATAAGTGAGTCAGTCAACCATTTGAATTCAATGTTTTCATCGGTAGTAGATGCTTTGGCTAAAACCTGCAATTGTTGGCAACCATCTGTCAAATTAGTGGAAAAGTCAAATAAAGGGTTTCGTTTTGCGGTTGATTCTGTCCAATTGCTTTTGCACCCAAATTCCTCAACCTGAAGTCGGATTGTTGCGATTTGGTTTTCCAGCAAAACTGTTATTGAATCATTGCCATTTCCAATTTTTGATGCTCCGTTGAAATCCCAGGTACAAAAAGAAGAATCGATATTTTGCAGATAAAATACTTCAACTGATTTATTGTTACAAAAATCAGGATCGACAACTATATCAACAACCGGAGTGGGAAAGATTTTTACCATTTCGTCAATTGTATATCCAATTTTGCAGCCACTAAGTTGGTTTGTGATTACCAATCCTACATTGTATTTTCCTGTATCCGCATAAAAATGGGTTGGATTTTGACGATTACTGATTGGCGAATCATCACCAAAATTCCATTCAAAACGAAGGTCATCGGGAGTTTTTAATTCACCCGAAAACTGGATAGTTGCCGAATCACAACCCCGACTTTTTGTGGTGTTCATTTCGAAATCGGGGTTTGCCCCAATTGGCAGCCGTGAAGTTTCGCTCCAGCAACCATTTTCTTCAACAACGAGCGAAATGATTGGACTTGAAGTAAAAACTCCCAGCGAAACCCTGCGGAGGTCCCAATCGAGTGAATCTGCGTGGGAGCCATCAAAATCCCAGAAATAACTGGCATTTTGTGTGGCATTATCAACATATTTTATTTCGCGGCTATAACCACCGCATTTGTCGTTAGGGTTTGCATCAGCAAACTCAATTTTAGAAGTTGGTGTGTCGGCGAACCGAATTTTATAAGTATCGCTGACAGGGCAGTCTTCCGGTGTGGTAAATGTGTATGAAACTTCGAAATCACCCCAATCTGCAACACTTATATTAACCGAAGTGATGTTTTTATTGCTGAAAGTAAGATTAGGATTATTGCTAAACCATTCCATTTTGCCGTTATCCAGCATGTTTTCGTCGGCACCTTCAAATTTTAATTCAAGCATCCGTGATTTAATTCCACACACAATATTGTCGCCAACCATAGAAATAGCAGGAACCGGGAAAACCGTCAAATTCATAGTATCACTTTTGAAGCAACCATATTGATCGTAAACGACAACTGAATGCGGACCTGTTCTGTTTGCTGAAATAAATTGTGTTGATTCGCCAGAATTCCATTCATATCTTTCATAACCACTTCCTGCGTTCAACGTCGGTGTAAAAGGCGCACAATCTTCTAAATCATCACCAATTTCAGGTTTTTCCATCTTACTAACCAAAATAAAAATGGAGTCACTTTGTAAGCAACCATCGGTTGTTGTACCTGTTGCCCAATATCTATTTTCTTTTGAAACTATAATTTTTTGGGTTGTTTCACCTGTGTTCCAAAGGTAAGTATCGAAATAAGGTCCTGCATCCAAAGCAACGGATTGTCCTTCGCAAATGGGCAGTGTATCCCCTTCAAAACTAAGTCCTTGTCCGATATCGAGAACCAAATCGAGGTTAAAGCCAACGCCGTAACCATAAGATTCGTAACCGCCGTAACCATAAACATAGGCAAGAAAACCACGGTCGGGGTTCAGGTTTTTTATTGTATGTGCACCTGCTTGTATTTCCAGTTGAGCATAAGAATAATTTGAGCCTGCAAAGGGTTTAAAATTATGTCCCATTGGATTTCCATTCAATTCGATGTTGTCTTTTTCTGAAGTCAACGCTACCACATTGATATAATAATTATTGATTTGATTAGAGTTGTAAGCCACAAAGGTTGCCTCATTTTTCGATTGACTAACCGGGCTGAGGACTATCATAAAAGGATCGCCTGTGCCATCGGTTTTTTGTGACTGGCTGAACTGTGCCACCATTATTGGCTTGTTGGCATATATTCGTGTGGGTTGGTTGTAGTTCAAGGTAAACTCAGCAAAATCTACACCTTTATTGATTAGCTTTGTAATGCTTCCATAGCTTATTAAAGTGCTATCTTCAGAAGCCATAACCCGATAGCGATCTGCCTGACGGGTCAACAAGGGAACAGCATAATATTCGCGTCCCCACGTTTGAAATGGCGGTATTTGCTCAAAAAGATGGTCATATCCACTCATTCCGGTTTCTGACGGGACTGTTGTGCTTAAATTTCCTGAATAAACGGCCACAGGTTTGTCCGATTCAATGTAACTTCCTGTTAAATCGCCCTGACCTGTTAAATTACGTTGGTTAAGCGATTGAACCTGATATACTTCTCCTTTATTCAAGGGAATTTTAAATGGTACACCGGCAGCTCGTCCTCCATCTGTAACAACTGAAGGTGTAATTTCAACTGAAGTGTTGTCTTCAGAAGCAACAATTAAAAATTCGCTGTTTCTCCCGTGGTCCGGTCTGTTGTTGACATTCGGGGTAAAGCACATCGTAAAATACTGGTTGCCAAGCGAAGGCACAGGGTAAATAACCGCAACATCTGCCGAGTTTTTATCCCAGTTAAGCCCATAAACATTCACTGGTTTTTCGGCGACAAGATGAATGCCTTTTTCCTGAGTAATTTCAGAACCTGTTGCTTCACCAAGGTTAAGAGGAATTTGTTTTTGAACCGATCCATTTGACGGAACGCTTCCTGTATAAAACGGAGTCGGTGATTTTCCAATATAAATATCAAAACTTGTTGCT
>JBBQPP010000316.1:0-5140 GCA_038217255.1 Bacteroidales bacterium
AACAAGGGAGAAAACAATTGTTCCGGCAAATACAGGTTTGCGTGCCATCAGCGTTGCTTTGCTTGGTGAAATTGCTATGCTTACGGAAAGGAAAATTCAGTGGGATCCTGAAAAAATGGAAATTTTAAACGACGACCACGCTGCCCGTTTACTAAAAAGACCGTACAGACAGCCCTGGAAAATTGAACAAGTTTAACTTACAATAATCCTATTAAATAAGTAAAAATGAAACAAAATAATATTATCAGAATTCTTGGATTAGCCCTGTCATTATTGGTTATATTGGCATTTGCTTCCTGTAATTCGAAAAACGAATCAGGCAATAAAAATGCACGAATAAAAGCATTGATTGTAAACGGGCAAATGAATGCCTCGCATGATGACAAGGAATCAACCCCAATTCTTGAAAACATACTCGAAGTTACCGGAATTTTTAATGTTGAAATTGCAACTTCTCCCGCAAAAGGTGGCGACATGAGTACTTTCAAACCACTATTTTCGGATTATGACGTTGTAGTAATTGATTACGACGGCGATGAATGGTCGAATGAAACTAAAACAAGTTTTGTTGATTATGTGCAAAAAGGCGGAGGTGTTGTTATTGTTCACTCTTCAGACAATGCTTTTCCCAATTGGCCCGAGTATAATGAAATGATTGGTTTGGGCGGCTGGAATGGCAGAAATGAAAGTGCCGGTCCTTATGTGTATTGGGAAAAAGGAGAAATTGTTAGAAACGATACAGTTGGAAGTGCCGGTCATCACGGTGAGCAGGTTCCGGTTTTGGTTGAAACACGTGATTTGGAGCACCCTATAATGAAAGGGTTGCCCACAAGTTGGATGCACTCCCCGGATGAATTGTACGGAAACCTAAGGGGACCGGGCAAAAAAATGGATATTCTGGCAACAGCTTTTTCTGATACAAAAACAGGTGGAACCGGCAAAAACGAACCGGTTTTGATGACAATTCGTTACGGTGAAGGCCGGATTTTTCATACAGTTTTAGGCCATATAAACGGAAACGGGCCACACGAACAAATGCAATGCGCCGGATTTATCACAACCTTGCAACGCGGTGCAGAATGGGCTGCCACAGGTGAAGTATTGCAGGAAGTTCCGGCTGAGTTTCCAAATTTCGCCGGATATGTAATTTGGGAAAATTACGAACCACTTAATTTGGATGAATTAGTTTCGGAAATTAAAAAATATAAGTTAGGTGAAAGCAAGGAAAACCTGACTGCTTTAACACTGAGAATCAGAAAATCAGATCAAAAACCAGAAACACTTGACAAGTATGAAAATGTGATGATTGAAATACTTGAATCAAACGCCACCGATGATGCAAAAAAATATATCTGCCGTGAGCTTGGTTTGTGGGGAACTGAAAAATGTGTTCCTGCACTTGAAAAACTAAAAGACGATAAAAATTGCGGCGAAATGGCAGTTTATGCACTCGCTGAAATTCAGAACTGAATCTGAAAATCACGAGCAAGAAATCTTAAATGAGAAAGGATGCCATTTGTCAATTGACGGAAGGCATTTTTTTTTACTTGGAACTTACATTAATTCTATTCATCATTTTAATTTAGAATTATTCTAATTTCAATATTATGGTCAATATCGCAGTGTTGTTATATTTTTGCACCTGCGATGGATAAATTACTATTTCGTTATGTTACATTACATTACACACATTCCTCCGAAAGCAGCTTAAACTTTTTAACTCTTATTCGGATTTAAAATGAAATATAAAATTAGAGATTAATACTAAACACAATAAAACTTGATTAACATTAAATATGATGCACGAAAACCTTATTTTAAAATTTGATAGAGAATATGGAGTATTCATTTGTAGGCCTATAGAAACACCAAATTATGAAGCTAATAATGTTGATATTTACTTTCCAATAATTTATTATGACGCTAAGTTAAGTAAGCATTATGAACAAATAATAACTCAAGTAAGATTAAAATTGCAGATTAATCCTGGTTTTGGGACTACGCATGTAAGTCTATATGAATCTTCCGGTAAGAAATTATTCAAAAAGCAAGATATATCTAGTATAGATAATAAACATGAGGTTGCCTCTTTTATTGAAAATACGCTCAATAAAAGATTAGCTGAAGTAGATGATTTAATTGTTGCATCTGAAACCGTTGCATTGATTGCTGATTTAAAGAGGCAAAATGACAAACTCAATGATGAGAAAAACAAAGTTATAGCTGAACTTAATACTAAAACCGAAAAACTTAAGAAGTTAGCAGATATAATTCAAGAATAATCTATTATAAATTTAAATTGTATCCATTCGAAACATTAAAATATCAACATCTTAAACTCTTATTAAATACATAGAAAATTAATACCATTAATAATAATATTTTTTATTTCATCTTTCGTTAATGCTCAATCTTCTTGGTTGTTAAAAAATTTTATATCCTATTTAGAAACCAATAATATTGAATCATATATCAAAAAAGCATCAGGTATCATTTCTGAATTAGATGGTAATGAAAAGTATAATACCGAAAATATACTTGAACTTTTTAAATTGTTAGCAAATGAAAAAACCAATCTATCTGCCGAAAGATTTAATACAGCAAAAAATGCTGTTGGTATATCTTTTTTAACAATAAAAATGTCTGAGAATCTTTACATTCTAAGTTATTCAGTAGGTTCACAAACATCGTATATTTTACGAAACTTGAATAAGGAATACGGATATAAAACCAGTTTTGAAGCATCCATTAAAGAAGGTAATTCCTATTCATCAAGCTCTATTCAAAGGGGCATTGGAAAAAATGAATATGTTAATCTAACCCGTAGTGAACACAAGTATAATTACCAATTAATAAAAGCGGATAAATTAGAATCCATTTGGTAATAAACAACATTGGTATAATTAATGAAAACTTCTGATTGAATACGATGTGTATTAATAAATAACGTACCACAAAATTTTGCATAAATGGCAAGGAAAGTTCTAAACATCCATATTTGCAGCCCGTTAAACTTCATCACAGTTTGACAGGAAAGTGCCACACAGTTTGACACTACACATGCAATTTATCGTTGGCGACCATTTCCACGCAGCCTAACCAATTAGTTTCTGTCGCTCAAGGAAAATATGGAAATTAATTTTTGACCAAAATGACTATTGAATAAAATATAAACATCTGATATATAATAAATTAATTTGACGTTAGTAATAATAAGAAAACAAGATGATAAAAAGGTTTAAACAATTAAGCAAAGGCGTTATAAGATTGAGCCTAGTAGGATATTTGATATGGGCAGTATTATTTGTCGCTTTCATAGGTGATTCAATTTATAAAGAAATTGACTCCGTATTCTTTATGTGGTTAATTCTACTTTTTGGTTATTGGATTATTTTTAGACTGATTTTATGGGTGTATGATGGTTTTTTTGACAGTAAAAAATAATATGATGCTAATTCATTGTAAATATCCCATCGCTCCAGTTCGATTTTAGCGCATGTTTAGGTAAAAACTCTTGTTACAATACCACCAAACCTTTGCCACTAATGCGAAAATAGAGCTTCGTAACAACAATTTTGACTTGATTGAAATTCGTGATTTTAAATTCGTAAATTTGAGAAAGTTAAGTTTACGAAATGAAACAAAGAATTTATATTGACACTTCAGTAGTTGGAGGATATTTTGACGAAGAATTTTCAGCCGATACAATTCCATTTTTTGACAGTGTAAAAAAAGGCGAAATCCAAATAATCCTTTCAGATTTACTCGAAGCGGAATTATTAAGAGCACCGGAATTTGTAAAGATACTTTTGACTGAAATTCAAGAAGAAAATATTGAAAGAGTAAAATTATCCCAACCAGCAATAAAACTTGCAGACAAATACATTGAGGCAAAAGTTGTTGGAAAAACCAGTAGAGCCGATTGCCAACATATTGCAATTGCAACTACCAATAATGCGGATGTACTTGTAAGTTGGAATTTCAAGCACATTGTAAACCTAGAAAGAATTCGTGGATACAATGGAATTAACTACCAGAACGGTTATAAGATGATAGAAATTAGGACACCAAAAGAAATTAAGAGATATGGAAACGAAGAATAAAAAACAAAAAAATAAACCTGCCCGTTCGGCAGGCGGGTTTGACACAATCAAAACAATGCGTGAAATTCGTGACAAAATAAGTCTTGAAATAATGAATATGACTTACGAAGAGGAACGGGAATATTTGGATAAGCTTCTTGCTGAGGGAAAAGCACAACTTAAATAAGCACTGTTGGCAACATTTTAAGAAATAAGGAACAGATGAGCCTTGAAAAATAAAAATGATTTGGCTATGACAACAATAGAGTTAAAAAATATTTTGATACATAAGATTGCAGGAATAAATGATAAGTCGTTTTTAAGTACATATTTAGCATCGGTGATTTACACTAAGATCCAATTTAATTTTGTTGGGATCGGACGAAATCGTTTTTGAACGAAGCTGGAAGAAAGAGGGATGCCATCCGTCAGTTGAAGGATGGCATCCTTAAAAATCAATCACGATTTAAAAATCATTATCTTTGGGTCAATAGCGAAGAAATTCGCTTGTAATTTAAAGTTAAAAATATGCTTACTAAAAATACTGTTCAGCAATCGATTGACAATCTACCTAATTCGTTCACAATTGATGACCTTATTGAACAACTGATATTTGTAGAAAAGATTCAGGATGGAATTCAGCAATCGGATGAAGGTAAAACTGTTTCAAATGACGACGTAAAAAGCATGATTGAGAAATGGTCAAGCTAATTTGGACAGAATTATCCACCGAGGATTTAAGACAAATTTTCGATTATATTGCAAAGGATTCTACCCGATACGCTTCAATTACTGTTAATAAAATATATAGTCGGGCGCAGGATATAATAGAAAATCCTTATGCCGGGAGAATAGTTCCGGAGATAAATGATAAAATTATTCGGGAAGTGATTTCGGGGAGTTATAGAATTGTATATAAGATTATGAATGTATCTCAGGTTGACATATTAAGAGTTTATCATTCAGCAAGATTATTAAAGTCGGATAGACTGGAATAATCAACTATGCTTAAAATGGATTAAAAGTTGGAGATAAAAGGATGCCATTTGTCAATTGAC
>JBBQPP010000317.1:0-5120 GCA_038217255.1 Bacteroidales bacterium
AAATCTTAAGGAAAATGAGAGTAACACGGTAAACTCATTGAGTAACTATCCAAAAGAAATTGCTGAAACCATCTTTTCAAAATCAAAGGATTTCCCGAACAAGACTCAACTTTCCATCGCGATAATTCAAAATGGAAAAACAAATTACTACGGTATTATAAAACTAAATGATACCATAAAACCAGTTGAAAATCAAAAGAAAATTTTTGAAATTGGCTCAATTACTAAAGTATTCACATCAACAGTTTTAGCTTCCCTTGTTGAGGATAAAAAATTAAAATTGACAGACGAAGTCAATTTTTATTATCCTTTTATCTTCAAAGACAACATCAAAATAAGTTTTGAGAGTTTGGCTAATCATACATCGGGTTTACCTCGGTTACCTGAAAATTTGGATTTATCAAATGAAACCAATCCTTATAAAAATTATGACAAAATCCTACTCGAAGAATATCTTAAAGACCTGTTGAAACTTGAAAACGAAACTTCCAAAACATATTCATATTCAAACCTTGGCACAGGACTTTTAGGTTATACGCTTGGTTTGTCCCAAAAAACAAATTTTCAAACCCTTTTACAAAAGAAAATTTTTGATAAGTACAAAATGAGAAATTCATTCACCAGCTCACAAAATTTGGGGAATAGCCTTATAAAAGGTTTAAACAAAAATGGAGAAATAGTTTCTAATTGGGATTTTGACGTGTTATTTGCTGCAGGTGGAATATTATCTACAACAGAAGATTTGGCAAAGTTTGCAAAGGCCCAATTCAATCCTAAAAACAAAGAACTTGAATTGACGAGAAAAACAACTTTTCAAATTAAGGATGACACTAAAATTGGTTTAGGTTGGCACAAAGTAGAATCCACAAACGGAAATGATTTACTTTGGCACAATGGAGGAACAGGTGGATATTCATCTTCAATAGTAATGAAAGTGGAAGAAAAAATGGCAGTGATTATCTTGTCCAATGTGTTTGACATTAATGACAAAATTGATGCTTTATCCTACGAATTGATAAATAAAATCACGAAAAAATAAAGACAGCTAACAGGGCATATAGCTTATGGTGGTTGAATTGCTAAGAGCAAGGTTTTAAGCTTTTAGCCACGTTCTTCTTCTCCCCCTTTACATTTAAACCTCACTCCCACAATTCAAAAAAAATTGAATAAAAAATTTGCGAAACCAAATAGTTGCGCATATATTTGCAACCAAACAGTTTCATAAAAAGTATTCTCAACAATTAAAAAAAAGAAAACATGAACAACAATTTGCTATTTGATTTTGCCGTTGACAAAACAGCAAAAACGGTATTTATAACCCGAGAATTTGAAGCCGAACTTTCCTTGGTTTGGGACGCATTTACCAAACAGGAAATTCTTGACCAATGGTGGGCGCCTAAACCCTACGCCTCAAAAACAAAAATTATGAATTTTGAAGTGGGCGGCCGTAGATTTTATGCAATGGTAAGCCCCGAAGGAGAAGAACATTGGTCAATTCAGAAATATACTTCCATTAGTCCAAAAACCAATTTCAAAATGTTGAATGCCTTTGCGGACAAAGATGAAAACCCTGTTTTGCCAGGTTCTGACTGGGATTTAAATTTCAGTGAACAAAACGGAACTACAAAAGTGAGTATTACTATTTACAATGAATCCCTTGAACGCATGGAGAAAATGATTGAAATGGGTTTCAAAGAAGGATTTACAATGACATTGAACTACCTGGAAGAATTATTGGCAGGGATGTCGTAAAAATGATTTTCGTTTTTAAAACAGATGTCACAACAAATAGGCAAAGTAAGTAACCTATGATTTATATTTCATATGAATGTAGAGGAGCAAATCAAAAAATATATCAGTAGCCAACCTGAACCAAAACAAAGCGACATGCAGGCGTTGCACAATATCATTCTGCAAATAATGCCAGCATGTAAATTATGGTTCTTGGATGGTAAAAACAGTGAAAATAAAACTGTTTCTAATCCTAATATTGGATATGGATTTCAAACCATAAAATATGCCGATGGAAAAAGCAGGGAGTTTTATCAAATTGGTATCAGTGCAAACAAAACCGGAATCTCTGTCTATATAATTGGTATCGAGGATAAGAAATACTTAGCCCAGACATTTGGAAAAAAACTAGGCAAGGCGAGTGTGAGCGGCTATTGCATTAATTTCAAAACACTGAAAGATATAAACATTGATATACTTCAAGAGGCTATAAGATATGGGGTGGAGATTCAAAATTGAAAATGTCTGCCGAAATAATTTAAAATAGAACAGTATTCAGCAGCTTTTCAGAGGGTCAAAAAATTGAAGTGTTGTCTTTGTAATCTTATTCATAACACATTTTTAAAATGGATTGATTTATTAATTACCTTTAGTTTAAGCAATTCACATACAGTGTTTTAAAATTGTTTAAATAATCTTCAAAATATGAAAAGAAATGGATTCATTGCAGGACTTCTTGTGTTTATAACACTCCCCATGTGGGCATTTACACCTATTGAAAAAATAGTAAAAAGAAAAGATAAAGGGTTTAAAATAAATGCTGGCGAAGGGCGACTATATGGGCATTTAAAATTGAAAGGTGTAAACTCCAATGTTTTAGATGTAAAAATTTCTGGCAAGGACACCGATTCCGACTTGGCAATATTTGAGCAAACTTCGCTTTCTCAAGGCCGTGGGACACCCTTACATATTCATAATTTCCAGGACGAAATATTCTATGTTAGAGAGGGTGCATACTATTTTCAGGTTGGGGACGAAAAATTTGATATGACCGTGGGGGATAGTATATTCTTACCCCGCAAGGTTCCGCACGCTTGGACACAAAAATCTGAAACCGGCAAAATGACCGTGATTGTGCAACCAGCCGGTAAATTGGAGGATTTTTTTGTAACTATGGCCGCATTGGATCACGAACCCACACAAGAAGAAATCAAAAAGATATTCGCGGAAAATGACATGGATGTAATTGGCCCACCTTTGAAACTGGAGTAACCCAATTCCGTAAATTAGCAAAGGCTTACTCCATAGAAAGCCCAATCAGCACAAAAACCCAAAAAATACTGCCAAAAATAAGCAGGATCAACTGCCGTGCATTAAAGCTTTCAGTATCTACAACTGCATAATCTGCACTATTCCGGAGACCGTAGTTTAAAGCTTCCACTGCAGGCACAAAAAACAAAAACGAAACAAATGAGATTATATAATATGGCTCTGGCAAGTTCCCCGCAAGATTGCAACCTACTACTCCAAGAAAACACCCCACTGATGAAAAGGTTTTTTTGTATCCCGTAGAGTGCGCAAAATCCTGTATTCTTTCAAAAAGTCCGTTCAAAAAAAAGATGGCAAAAATGGCACGCGGCACCGGCATAATATCCAAGTTGTCCTTCTCTTTTAAAAATTTCCAGGTTTTATACATCCACCAAATATCATACAGTCCAAAGCTGATAATGCTAAGAATAAGAAATTTTTGAAGGGTGACAATTTCTATTTTGGTGGTTTCGGTTTCGTTGAGGGTAATAGTTTCTTCCATCGAGGGGTATTTGTTAAAAAGCAAATATATCCTTTTAAGTAAAAGAACACTATTTCTGGGATTTTTTTTAAATCTTACCTATCTTTAAAAAAACAAGAAAGTTACAAACTATGAGTATGTTCCACTATTACGATTTTGTAGATGCAGAAGTATTTGTTTTCGATAATTTTCTTATTAACCAAATAAAGGAAGGCGTTACCGTTACGCCAAAGCACAATGAGAAACTTCGAAAAGTGATTGATAAGCATTTTGCCAACAAAAGAATGGTTTACATTTCAAACAGATATTTTTCTTATGCAGTAGATCCTCTCACCTATCTTGAAACCTCAAAAATACACAACCTAGTGGCCATGGCCATTGTTTCCAAAACTGAAATTGGCAAGTCCAACGCTGCTTTGGAAAGTATGTTCTATAAAAAGAATTTTGAAATATTCGAAACCCTAAGTGAAGCAATGGCTTGGGTTCAAAAACAATTGGCAGAAAGCGAAGCCACTCAAGAAAATTAGTTTCAAAAAGAACAAAGAATCCCACTATTAACTACTAAACTATGGCAACCACTTTTTCTCAAAATTAGGCTTACGCTTTTCAAGAAACGCATCGCGCCCTTCTTTAGCTTCGTCCGTCATATAAGCAAGTCGGGTAGCTTCCCCGGCAAATACCTGCTGCCCCACCATTCCGTCATCAGTAAGGTTCATAGCAAACTTCAACATTTTTATGGAAGTGGGACTTTTTGCAAGAATTTCCTGCGCCCATTCATAGGCTGTATCTTCCAATTCATCGTGCGGAATAACTGCATTCACCATTCCCATCTCAAAAGCTTCTTTTGCTGAATAATTTCTTCCGAGAAAAAAGATTTCACGCGCGCGCTTCTGCCCCACCATTTTTGCCAAATAAGCACTTCCGTAACCCCCGTCAAAACTGGTAACATCGGCATCGGTCTGCTTGAAAATGGCGTGTTCCTTGCTCGCCAATGTTAAATCGCAAACTACGTGTAAGCTGTGGCCGCCGCCAACTGCCCAACCCGGAACCACACAGATAACGGCTTTCGGCATAAAGCGAATCATTCGCTGCAGATCCAGAATATTCAATCTATGGTAACCGTCCTCGCCAACATAGCCTTGGTGACCACGCACCTTTTGGTCGCCGCCACTGCAAAAACTATAAACCCCGTCTTTGGAAGAGGGCCCTTCCGCAGAAAATAACACAACGCCAATAGAAGTATCTTCTTGCGCATCGTGAAAGGCATCGAGCAGTTCGGCTGTGGTTTTGGGACGAAAAGCGTTGCGTACATCAGGCCGATTAAAAGCGATACGGGCAACGCCTTCAGATTTTTTATAGGTAATATCTGTATATTCTTTGGCGGTTTTCCAAGTGGGTGAAGACATAATTGTTATTTTTGTTTTCAAAGATATAAATTGTTTGTGGTTTATGTTCTGTTGTTTAACCGTTGAAACCACAAACCCTAAACGATAAACTTCAAATGAAACATTTTCTTTTTCCTTTCGCAATCCTTTTCACTCTAACCCTTACCGCTCAGGAAGCTTATAAATTCAAAACTATTACCGATCTTGAAGCAATG
>JBBQPP010000318.1:0-5102 GCA_038217255.1 Bacteroidales bacterium
ATAAGGTTTATTACCGAATATTCAGTAAACGAAGCAAATAACATGACTTCGCGCTGGAAACATTTAGGTCAGTATTTACTCGTAAAATATATGGATGGTAACATAAAACGCGAAAAAGACGGACAGTTTGAACGCACTGAAACAGGAATGCCACCTTCACCAATTTTTGCCGGTTACCCCGAATGGTGGTACGAAGTTATTGCAAAAGCAACCGGCGACAGTAAAAAAGTCATCGGGAGTGCAGGGCACTAACTGAGAAGCATGCTCTACTTTCTTTCGGTTTCGAAAAAGCCATTTATCACCCGGTAAATGGCTTTTTTATTAACAATCAACAAACAGTAAAAGACTTTTTTGTCTTCTTCTGTTTTAATATTACCTTTGCGACATTCAAAATTAAAATGAATGCCAGATGAACAAACTTGTTTTTGCAACAATCACAGTTCTTTTATTTTGGGCTGGTTTCGTAAGTTCCATAAGTTTTATGGAAGCCTGGATGAAATTCCGTGCACCCGGTGTAACGCTAATTGTTGGGCTTAGTATCGGTAAAACGATTTTCAGCGCTCTAAACAAAATGGAATGGTTATTTCTTTTTACATCAGCACTTTTGGTTTTTATCCCGGGCACTTTAAAACGCAGAACAATATTATATACCCTAATAATTTTATTTGTGATTTTACTCATTCAAACCCTCTTTTTACTACCCGGATTAACAGAAAGGGCCAACACTATTATTGAAGGAGGAACCGTCGGGAAATCAATGCTTCACATTTATTTTGGAGTACTTGAAATTTTAAAGGTATTCCTGTTGATTTATACAGGTTATAAATTTTTAGAAATTCATCAAATTAAAAATACACCAAAAACATGAAAAAAATTGGATTAATTGGAGGGCTTGGACCGGAAGCTACAGTAGATTATTACAAGGAAATAATCAAAGCTTTTTCTTTTGAGAACGAAGATTTAAACTATCCAGAAATCATTGTTTACAGTGTAAACATGTCTGAATTTATCGGTTTAATGAAGCAGAAAGAATACCCAAAAGCCACTTTCTATTTATTGGAAAAATTAGAAGCGTTAAAAAGGGCAGGTGCTGATTTTGCCGCAATAACAGCCAACACGCCACATTTACTTTTTGATGAGCTTGAGAAAAAGTCGCCGCTTCAAATAATAAGCATAGTTGAAGCAACATGCATGGAAGCAGTGAATAGAAAACTGAAAAGATCAGGGCTATTTGGCACAGAATTTACCATGAACGCTTCGTTCTATCCAGATGTTTTCAAAAAGAATGATATTGAAGTGATAATGCCTACTCAAGCTGAAAAAGAAATAATTAACCAAAAATTGTTTAGTGAAATTGAGCTCGGCATTTTTAAAAATGAAACAAGAAATTTGCTTATTGAAATCATTCAAAAAATGGTGGATGAACAACAAATTGATTCAATTATCCTTGGTTGCACCGAATTCCCTTTGATACTAAATCAGTCCGAATATTGTGGCATTCCGGTGCTCAACACCACCCAAATACATGTAAATAAAATTGTTGAAAGGTGTTTAAATTAAAATATAGTGCCATGAAAAACAGTTATACACCATTCGATCCTGATTATTTTGAAATTGTGGAAAACGAAATCCTAAAAAACAAAATTTCAAAAGTTTATTATTTCGAAACTAAAAATAGTTTGGGTGAGGAAAATTCAAAAATAGATTGCATTGACACGGTAGATAATTTTGAAAAATTCCTCAAAATGAGCAACGGAAAGCGAATCAGAATGGACCGTATTATTACGATAAACGGTATTCCCGGACCAGCCTATGATGAATACGACCGATTTGCATTGGCATGTTTGGAATGCAATGTAAATGAAGGTAATAAACAATAACTTCTGGTGCACTCATAAACCAGCATTTTGAAAATATAAAAAATGAATTGGTCAAAACAATTATCTTCCGTACCTTGTTGTGAACTTATGACTATAAATTGACTGTAATAAAATAATCTGTTCAGATAAAAAGTAAAAATAGATTTATACCATGGATGTAGAAATTCTTGCTCGTTTGCAATTTGCGTTTACCATTTCGTTTCATTATATCTATCCACCGTTGAGCATCGGATTGGGATTGATGATGGTAATCTTTGAAAGTATGTACATCAAAACCGGAAACAAAGAATACGAGGTTTTGACCCGGTTTTGGACCAAAATTTTTGCAGTAACTTTTGGTTTGGGGGTTGCCACTGGAATTGTTATGGAATTTGAATTTGGCACCAATTGGGCAACCTACTCCCGTTATGTGGGCGACATTTTTGGCAGTGCTCTGGCTGCGGAAGGTATTTTTGCCTTTGCACTTGAAAGCGGTTTTCTGGGAGTTTTGCTGTTCGGATGGAACAAAGTAAAACCGTGGGTACACTTAGTTTCAACCGTTGGCGTTTTTCTTGGCTCAATGTTCTCGGCCGTTTGGATTGTCGTTGCAAACAGTTGGCAACAAACACCGGCAGGCTACCACATTGTTGGCGAAGGATTAAATGCCCGTGCCGAAATCACTGATTTTTGGGCCATGGTTTTTAACCCCTCCAGCGTTGACCGTATCACCCACGTTTGGCTGGGCGCACTTTTGTCGGGTGCATTCCTGGTGTTGAGTGTACATGCTTATTATTTGTTAAAAGGCCGTTACGAAACAATATCAGTAAAAGCTTTCAAAATTGCGCTCGTTGTAGCCACGATTTTTTCATTGGCACAACTTTTCACCGGACACCGTTCGGCAGATGGTATTTCAAAAAACCAACCTGCAAAATTAGCCGCTTTTGAAGGGCATTTTGAAGCAGAAGCACCCGCAGATATGTACCTGTTTGGTTGGGTTGACAAAGAAAATCAGAAAGTGCTGGGGCCAAAAATCCCCGGAGGTCTCTCTTTTTTAATTGATTATGACTTTAACGCCCCGGTTACCGGTCTCAACGCTTTTCCTGAAAAAGACAGGCCAGGACAAATTAACGCAATATTCCAATTTTATCACATCATGATTATTATTGGGATGACGTTGATTGCTCTCACGCTTTTTGCAAGTTTCATGTGGTGGCGAGGTAAGTTGTTTAATTACAGATGGTTGATGATTGTGTTTGTTTTCGCTGCCCTCCTACCCCAAATTGCCAATCAGGTTGGTTGGTTTGCCGCAGAAATGGGCCGACAGCCTTGGGTCGTGTATGGTTTGCTGCGTACTTCCGATGCCCTTTCGAAATCGGTGCATGCGAACCAGGTACTTTTTTCGCTCATTTTGTTTATGGCAATTTATTTATTGTTGTTCATACTTTTCATATACATGATCGACAAAAAAATCAAAAATGGACCTTATGATGAAAGCAATGAAGACGACAGACCGTTGCAAACTGAAATTAGTAACGTTATAACAGGATGATGATTATGGAAACATTTATAGGATTGGATTATCAAACATGGTGGTTTTTAGTTGTCGGCGGCCTTTTTTCAGGTTACGCCGTATTGGATGGATTTGATTTTGGAGCAGGCGCATGGCACCTCTTTTTCAGGAAAGAAGAAAGCCGCCGCATTGCCATAAACGCAATTGGCCCCGTTTGGGACGGAAATGAAGTTTGGCTTGTAATCGGGGGCGGTGCGCTTTTTGCCGGGTTCCCGGTAATGTATGCAACGTTGTTTTCATCGCTGTATATACCATTTATTGTTTTTCTTGTATTTATCATTTTCAGGGCTGTTGCCATTGAATTTAGGAGCAAAGAACCAATGGCCTGGTGGAGAAAAACATGGGACTTCTTTTACAGTGTGTCGAGCATCATGCTTGCATTTTTGCTGGGTGTAGTTCTTGGCAATGTGCTGCAAGGAATCGCTATCGGCGAAAACTATATATATCAGGGCAAAGGACTATTCGAATTTTTGACTCCCTTCACCTTACTTACCGGTTTTAGTGTATTATTTCTGTTGATGACCCACGGTGCTATTTATTTATTGTTAAAAACAGAGGGAAAATTGTATGTTCGATTGACATTTCTTGTAAAGCAGGGAATTATTGCATTTATAGTAGTTTTTGCCATAACTACAATATATACATTGATTTTTATCCCGCACCTTTCCGACAAATTCAAAAACAATCCTGAATTTTTTATCGTACCACTTGCAGCATTCCTTAGCATTGCCAACATTCCACGCTTGGTAAGCAAGAAAAAGTTCATGCAAGCTTTTCTCTTTTCGTCTTTGACAATTTGCTTATTGTTAATTTTAGTGGCTGTTGAAATATACCCCAATATGCTGCTTTCAACGGTTGATCCCATGTATAATATTGATATTTACAATGCAGCATCTTCGCAAAAATCATTGAAAATAATGCTGAGCATGGTTGTAGTCGGTGGTCCTTTAGTTTTAGCTTACACAATATTTGTATATCGAACCTTTAAAGGAAAAGTGAAATTGGATGAACATAGTTATTAAATGTTGCGATTTGAAACTGTTTTCATAGCTTTGTTCAAAACGATCAAACTTGAAACGATCAATTCGTGAAAATTACTGAAAAAGAATATTGGCAACAGGTCTGGGATAAATTCCGTGATGGCGATCGCGAAGCATTTAAAACCATTTACAACGAATTCATTGATGTGTTGTTTGCTTACGGTTCAAGGATCACCTCCAATACAAGTTTGCTGGAAGATGCCATTCAGGATGTTTTTGTTGACGTTTACACCTACGGGAAGAAATTGCATAACCCCGAATTCCTGCAATATTACCTGTTCAAATCCTTAAAAAACAAAATCGTCCGCAAGTTGAAAGAGAACCGGCGTTTCGATTATTCTAACAACGATGGGCTTTTATTCGAGTTGAAATTTCCAATCGAGGAACAGGATAACGAACAACAACTTGATGAACAACTCTTATTACTAAAAGAAGAATTAAAAAACCTGGACAGCCAGAAACGGGAACTCCTTTTCCTGAAATTTAACAGTGGGCTCACCTACACCGAAATCGGACAACTTCTCAACCTCAAACCCAATACCGTAAAAAAACAGGTACACCGAACCTTGAAATATTTTAAAGAACGATTTCAAAGCAAATAGTTCCCTTTTTTAGCATTTTTTTATAGATGTA
>JBBQPP010000319.1:0-5087 GCA_038217255.1 Bacteroidales bacterium
ACCGGGTCGCCGTTGTCATCATACGATAACATTGTTGCGCCAGTTGCTTCCTCATTTTCATCTAATACATCTTCCCAAACATGGAACCTTGTAGCACCGTCTTCCGGGTCGATATCGTAATACTTCCTTAACCAGAAATCGTAGAGAGAATGACCTTCTGACCATTTTTTTGTTCCATTAACGAATGGTTCCGGAATCGATGTAATCTCGTTCTTAATGGTAGAACCCATCAGGCTCAGGTTCCAGATAAAATCACCGATATTTACAACATCCCCTTCCAGGCTAACTTCTAACCCACTGTTTACCATGGCGGCAATATTCCGTGGTTGTTCAAGTTGCCCCATTGAAAGCGGCAGTGGCATACTGTACAACAAGTCATCCGATTTTCGGTTATACCATTCAACGGTACCACGAAGCCTTCTAAACAGAGCGAAATCTACTCCCGCATCAAAGGTTTTATTCACCTCCCACGATAATTCTGAATTCCCTACTGTACTCCATTTGATACCTGGGTTCTCTGCATTCGGGGAGGTCTCATAAAGTGCCTGGTAGCCAAAATCGCCGGTATCGTCGTTGCCTACTTCTCCATAAGAGGCCCTTAATTTGAGGTTATCAATCCAGTTAACACTGCTTATAAATTCCTCCTGGTCAATTCTCCAGCTTGCCCCAACAGAGTAAAAGTTACCCCATCGAACATCTTTATGGAAAGCAGAAGACCCATCTCTACGGAAAGAACCTTCAACGTAATATTTATTATCGTAATTGTATTTCAACCTTCCAAGATAACCTTCAGTTGTTTTGTTGGTAGTATAACTGGTGTTGTCGGAAGTATTTACAAAATTATTAAGTTCGTAAATACCACTCACAATAAACTGGTTTTTAAAACCTCTTTGGTAAGTGTATTTTCTAGAGTACGATTCGTGACCAACCATGGCAGAAAAATTATGGATCTCATTAAAAGTCCGTTCATAATTCACAAGCTGGTTAACGTTAACGGTAGTCCTTGTACTTCTCGATTCGTCCATCCTTGCTGTTGGGGCACCATCGCCAATTTTAGCATTTTCAAAGCCTTTGTACTGGTAGTTTTGAATATCGACACCAGCATTAATGGTAGCTGTAAGGCCGTCCATTAGTGTAAAGGTGGCAAAACTTCTGTTGCCCACATCGTTTCTTTTGTATGCATCGCTGTTCCAGTTTAATTCGGCAATAGCATTCCTACCCACGTTGATAGGCCTTGATTGGAGACCGCCGTCATCATATTGTTTCTCACCTGCTCCATCAAAAATATATTCCCCAGTTGCCTGATCGAGTAAATAAATGGGGTAAATAGGAGGTGTCATCCTGGCATTTCGCCATGGATTGGCATAAGTAGCTGATTCAGACGAACCAATGTCGCTGGTAACAATGGTACCATACATATTTGTACCAATTTGCAACCAATCTTTAACATCAAAATCAATGTTTAAGCGGGTATTAAAACGTTCATAATCCGACTTGATAACATAGCCTCTTTCGTCTAAATATCCCAAAGAGTAGTAATAGCTTGCTTTTTTGCTGCCACCACTCAAACTTAAATCATAGTTTTGACGGTAACCTTGCTGTTTTGCAGCGTCATACCAATCGAGATCAGGAAAACCAGATTTTGCACTTGGATTAATCTTCCCATCCGATCCCAGAATCTGGTCATTTGGTGTTCCCACAAAAGGATTATACTTTAACTGAGAGTAAATATTCGAATAAGCATAAGTTCTTGACTCTTGGATTGAGTTAGCGGTACCCGCCTGAAATCTTGCCTGAGCAAAAGCCTCACTCTGAAGTTCGTAGTAATCTTTGGCATTAACAGACTCATAATAAGGAAGTGCCTGATTAATTATACCACCTTGAGCTTTCAGGCTAATCTTCAAATTTTCTTCGCCTTTAGATCCTCCTTTGGTGGTTATGATAATTACACCGTTTGCAGCACGCGAACCGTAAAGAGCCGTTGACGAAGCATCTTTAAGAATAGTTAAAGATGAAATATCACTTGGATTGATACTTGAAATACTTCCTGAATACTGAATACCGTCCAGGATGATAAGCGGATCGGCAGATGTGTTTAAGGTTCCAACACCACGAATACGAATATCAGGAGAACTACCGGGTTGCCCTGAACCAGCAGTAGTCTGGAGGCCTGTTGTTGAACCTGTAAGTATCTGTGCAACAGAAGAAACAGAACGAGATTCGATTTTTTCTGCTCCAATAACCGCAGCAGACCCCGTTAATGATTCTTTTTTGGCAGTACCAAAAGCTACCACCATAACTTCTTCTAAACCAAGTATATCTGACTCCAATTGTACATTAATTTGTGATCCGGCAATTGGTGCCTCAAGCGATTTCATACCTACAAATGAAAACACAAGTGTCTTAGCATCAGTAGGAACATCTAAATTGTAAACACCATCAAGATTTGTAACCGTACCTAATGTTGTTCCTTTAACCATAACAGATACCCCCGGTATCGAAGAACCGTCCTCCAGGCTGGTTACCGTACCTGAAATACTCTTTGTCTGAGCATTTGCAAACTGCATTCCTGCAATAAAAATGCAAATTAAAAACAGCGCAAGTTTTTTCATAGAAAATTTTTTTGATAGTTAGAATTAAATAAATTATTAAAACTAAATCACCATCACATCAGTTTTTTTAAAAAAACTAAGGATAATCGATTCTTATGGGTGTTAATGTAATTAATAATTTCAAAATACAATAAAATTTAAATAATAAGCCAAAAACCGTTATTTACGTTAATATTAGTTAAAAAACAAGGGCGTTTCAGAATAATTACTATTAATTTTTGTTGTTACCGCATTCGTTTTGGGGTCTGTTTATTATTTAATTAAAATTGAAATTGTTTGATTCAGAATAATTCTTAACCTAAAAATTGGGTTCCTTTGTAAAGGCGCGTATAGCATCTTACTGATCAATTACAGTGATCAAAATGTTTTATTAGAACTTTTGTAATTTTATCAACTTAAAAAAATGATTGATTCAAATCCCAATATTTTTCACTTCAACCCCACTTGCGAATATGCAGTGGCCAACCAAAATGCAAACTGGCAACCAAATCGCACTTTGCAAAAAATGGAGGATGATTTATCATCGCTTCCCATGTTTTTTTGTGGCAAGAATGATTTTGTTTTGGTTGATAAGCTGCCAACTGATGAATTTGTTGCTTCATTGAAAAAAGTAGATTTCGAAATCCCAGGTTTCATTTTAAAAAATGATTCACTAAAAAACCTGTATTTCATTAACCTTCCGAAAAACAAATTACTTCCCTGGGGTTGGAGCCCGGCTGCCCATAAATTTCTTAATCCTTTAAAGAGATCTTGTTCTGAAGAGTTTCATGAATCACCTGTATTTGATTGGAAACCAGAACACCGTGAAATAACTTCACGAGAATTCGCCTTGGGCATTTTGCAACAATTACAATCAACATTAAAATCAGATTTTATTTTACCCGAAGAACAAACACCTGTTATCTGCAACACCCAAAATGATTTTGAAACCGCGATAAAACAATGGGGAAAAGTAATGATAAAAGCGCCCTGGAGCAGTTCAGGACGCGGTTTACAACCTATAGCAAAATCTCCTGTCCACCCCAAAGTTTGGGAAAAAATAATGGGAATTGTAAAAGAACAGGGGTTTGCCATTGCAGAACCTTTATTAAATAAAGCACTCGACCTTGCACTTCTTTTTGAAATAAAAAAAGGTAAAGTTAAGTACCTTGTAACCAGTTACTTTTACACCAACAACAAAGGACAATACGAAGGAAATTATTTGAATGGCTTGCCCGAAAGAATTGAGAAACAGGTTTTGGATTTTGTACAAATTGCGATAAAAGAGATTCGGCAACCCATAATAACTGCCGTAGAGGATAGTAAAATGGCAACATTTTACGAAGGCGTTTTTGGCGTTGACACACTAATTTATACGGATGAAAATAACAATTTAAAAATCAACCCCTGCCTTGAAATTAATGTACGCTACACTATGGGTTTGCTTGCACTTCAGCTTGAAAAATTAATTTCAAAAAATAAAAAAGGGGTTTTCAGCACTTATTTCCTACCCGGAAAAACATTTCACGATTTCAAAAATGAGATGGAAGAAAAACACCCATTAAAAATTATTGACAATAAAATTGAAAAAGGGTTTTTCCCAATTACCGAAGCTCACACAGATAGCTTGTTTGGTGCATATATTTTGGTTTGATCTTCGACAGATTTTTTTTCAAAAAAAGTTCTCATTTCACAATTTATGCAATCTGCTAAAATTTTAACTAACTTTAAATTTCTTTTAAACTGAATTTCTTTTAAAAACTAATCTGTTAAAATATGGACGAGCCTAATTCTAATTCTACACCTTCAAAAAAAATTACAAAAGAGATTTATAACAAAGAATTAAAAAATCTTCAACTTGAACTGGTAAAGCTCCAGGAATGGATAAAACATGAAAAACTTAAAGTTGTTGTAATTTTTGAAGGCCGAGATGCTGCCGGCAAAGGAGGTACAATAAAACGGATACTACAGGTGCTGAACCCCCGCATTTGCAAGGTTGTGGCCCTGGCAACACCAACTGAACGAGAAAAAACCCAGTGGTATTTTCAACGTTATGTTGCACATTTACCGGCAGCCGGAGAAATGGTTTTATTTGATAGAAGTTGGTATAACCGGGCAGGAGTTGAAAAAGTAATGGGTTTTTGTACCGATGCAGAATATTGGGATTTTCTGCGAGCTTGCCCAAGATTTGAAAGAATGTTAATTTATTCAGGAACAATTTTAATAAAATACTGGTTTTCCGTAAGTGAAAAAGAACAGGAAAAACGTTTTAGATCGAGAATCAAAAACCCGACAAAACGATGGAAACTTAGCCCAATGGATTTGGAATCACGTAAGCGGTATGTCGATTTTTCTATGGCGAAAGATGAAATGTTTGCTTACACCGATACAAAAATTTGTCCGTGGTACACGGTTGATGCCGACAATAAAAAGCTTTCGCGGTTAAATTGTATCCATCACCTTTTGTCGATGATCCCATACAAGGATTTAACGCCT
>JBBQPP010000320.1:0-5081 GCA_038217255.1 Bacteroidales bacterium
AAGAATAACTTGTGTAATACGAAGTGTTTTGGGGAAGAATTTCGCCAGCCCTTGAACGCTGCGGTTCCTGCCCGTTAAAAACAGATAAAAAATGATTTGCCGTATCGTTGGCAACTGTAATCCCTTTTAATAAAATATCGTTATCGTTAAACTTGGCTTCCAATTCGCTCCATGAAGAAAAACGCTTAAAATCCCTAACATTCCGGTAATGATTCCGTTTCACTTCTTCGCCAAATTCATTTGTTTCGGTAAACGAGCTGCTGTTTACATATTCGAGCAGAAAATCGGGGAACAATTGCTGGTTGACATAAAACGCTACATCGGGTTCGGCCCCCATCGATTTCGTAATTTTTTCGAACGATGGATTTGTTGTTATTCCAGGTTCGGAAAGCTGCAACAACGACTGCTGTACCAAAACCAGGTTTGGGCTTGCAATTACCAACCCGCCGGTAAAACAGAAATGAAATGATTTTTTGCTGTCGGTAGTTGTGGCAGAAGTTATTTTAAAACCTGTGTAATCTATTTCATTATAAGTGAATTCAAGTTCAGGAAAAAGCACACGAGAAAGCGTTTCGATAGATTTTTGACGTCCACTGCTTTCCGCTTGCTGAATCACAAGCGGAGATAGGCTTTTATCACCCATCAAACCCAGCGCTACAACAAAACGATCGGAACGCAAGCTATTTTGTATGTCGCCATTTTCTTTAATAATTGAATCGAGATTTTCAATCCACATTTTGAACCCATTTATTTTTTCAACGTCGGTCCACTTTTCAAACAATGGACTATCGAATGGGATTGATTTAAAGGAATTCAATTCAACAAAAACAGGCATAGAAACCGGCACAGCGGTGTATAACGATGATTCTTTGAAAAATGGATTTTCATTTTTTAAAAAATAAAATATGGCGGCTGCAACTATTAAAACAACACTAATTGCGATAATCAAACTCTTCTTCATAAACTGCTATTTTTAAACCCAAAACTTTTTATTACAAACAAAAACAGAAAAAGATCGATAAAAGATAGTTTTAGTAATTTCCGTCAAAACTACAGAATAGCAACTTTAAAAGAATTGCTTTTCAACTTTTATAATGAAACAATGGTTGTTGATAACCTAAAATTGATTGGTGTCAGATCAAAAAAAGGCTGGGAAAACCCAACCTTTTCAAATTTAAAAATATTTTATCAAAGTGTTTTTGCAATTTCAATTTCGTGGAATGCCTCGACATGGTCGCCAACTTTTATGTCGTTGAATTTATCAATGTTTAAACCACATTCATATCCGTTTTTTACTTCTTTAACGTCATCTTTGAATCGTTTCAAACTGCCAAGAGTTCCGGTGTAAATTACAATACCATCGCGGATAACGCGTATTCTTGAGTTGCGCATTATCTTTCCGTCGCGAACAATACATCCGGCAATGTTGCCCACTTTTGTGATATTGAAAACTTCAATAACTTCTACAGTACCAAGAATTTCTTCTTTGATTTCAGGCGACAACATACCTTCCATTGCAGCCTTAATCTCGTTTATTGCATCGTAAATAATCGAGTACAAACGGACATCGATTTGCTCTTTTTCAGCCAATTTACGCGCATTTACCGAAGGACGCACCTGGAACCCGATTACAATTGCTTCGGATGCAGCAGCCAAAAGGATGTCGGATTCGGAAATCTGACCAACTGCTTTGTGCTTAATGTTAACCTGAATTTCTTCGGTTGATAGTTTTATCAAAGAGTCAGACAACGCTTCAATAGAGCCGTCAACATCACCTTTTACAATCAGGTTCAGCTCCTGGAAGTTACCGATGGCAATCCTTCGTCCGATTTCAGCAAGTGTAATATGTTTTTGTGTACGAAGTCCTTGTTCGCGTGCTAACTGCTCACGTTTATTTGCAATATTCCTGGCATCCCGTTCGTTCTCCATCACATTGAATCTGTCACCAGCCTGCGAAGCGCCGTTCAAACCAAGTACAATTGCAGGTTCGGCTGGCCCAACTTTGGTAATTTTTTGGTTACGCTCATTAAACATTGCTTTTACGTGACCGTAATACTGACCAGCAATCAACATATCGCCAACCTTTAAAGTTCCAGCCTGAACAAGTATCGTTGACACGAAACCACGTCCTTTGTCAAGTGTTGATTCGATAATCGTACCATGAGCATTTTTATTTGCATTGGCCTTCAAGTCGAGCATTTCTGCTTCGAGCAAAACTTTTTCAAGCAGTTCCAAAACACCTGTCCCATGTTTTGCTGAAATATCATGTGATTGGTATTTCCCACCCCATTCTTCAACAAGATAATTCATGTTGGCAAGGCCTTCTTTTATCTTTTCCGGATTCGCTCCAGGTTTATCCACTTTGTTAATAGCAAAAACTATTGGAACTCCAGCAGCTGCGGCATGGTTTATTGCCTCCACGGTTTGTGGCATAATGTTGTCATCAGCAGCTATAATGATAATTGCAATGTCGGTAACCTGAGCACCGCGGGCACGCATGGCAGTAAAAGCCTCGTGACCTGGAGTATCAAGGAAAGTGATTTTTCGCCCATCATCCAACTTAACGTGATATGCGCCAATATGCTGAGTTATACCACCTGCTTCACCGGCAATTACGTTTGTGTCGCGAATATAATCCAGCAAAGAAGTTTTCCCGTGGTCAACATGGCCCATTACTGTAACAATTGGTGAACGGGGAAGCAAGTCTTCTACTTTGTCTTCTTCCGATTCAATAGCTTCCTGAATTTCGACACTTACAAATTCAACTTTAAAGCCAAATTCATCGGCAACAACTGCAATTGTTTCGGCATCCAAACGCTGATTGATAGATACAAACAAACCAAGGCTCATACACGAAGAAATAACCTGGGTAACACTCACATCCATCATTGTGGCAAATTCGGCCACCGAGACATACTCGGTAACTTTCAGAATTCTTTGATCTTCAAGATCCCTTTCCATATCGGCCTGCATCCTTTCGGAATAGGCAGCCCTTTTATCACGCCTGTGTTTTGATCCTTTTGATTTTCCCTTTGTTGTTAAACGGGCAAGCGTATCTTTAATTTGCTTTTGTACGTCCTCTTCGTTAACCTCTTTTTTAAGCAACCTTTTTTTCTTGTCGCCCCGGTTTTGTCCCGCAGCTGCTCCTTGTCCTTGTTTGTTTACAACAAAGTTACCTTTGGGCTTGTCCCCAGGTTTGCGATCAACAGCAACTTTGCCGTTTTCTTTTGAAATCCTTCTTCTGCGTTTTTTTCGGTTTCCACTTTGTTCGCCCTGGTCTTTCTTTTCTTCCGGCAAATTTATTTTACCCAAAACAGTTGGGCCATTCAATTTTACGACCTTTGTTTTAATAACATTATCGTCTTCTTTTTTAACGGGCCCGGTTTTTTGTTCGGTATGTTTGGCAACATTAATCTTATTGCGCTCTTTGCGTTCCTTTTCTTTTTCCTCTTTTGATTTTTTTGCCGGACGGGTTTTTTGATTGATATTCTTCAAATCAATCATTCCCACCACTTTAATTTCTTCGACGTTGGATGCCCTTGGGTTATGGACATAAATTTCAACTTCCGGGGTTTGATTCTTTTCAGGGGCAACTGTTTTCGGGGCTTTTGCTTCAGTTTCTTCCTTTGTCGTTTCCTGTATGACTGGTTTAACAACTTCGGGATCCTGCTCAATTTTAGGTTCTGGTTGTTTTTCTTTTATCGGTTCAGGCTGTTTTTCAACTTTGGGCTCGACAGGTTTAGTTACTGTCTTTTTTACGACCTCCACTTTCTTTTTAGGTTTGTTGGCATCCAAGTCAATTTTTCCAACTACCTTGAATTTATTAATATTCTCAACCGGAATAACCGCTTCTTCCACCTTAACTTCTTTCTTTTCAGGCGTGATTTTAGGAACAGGTTTTTCTTCAGTTTCCTGATCGTCAAAATCTTCGTCATCATCATCTATTGAAATACTTTCTTTTTTCGGACGATGACTTTTTAAGCTGATTTTTTCTGATTCCTTTTTGATAGAAATATCTGTTTTATACTCTTTTTCAATAAGTTGCACAGCTTCTGCATTGACCTTCGTATTCGGATTCGTATCAATATCCTTAAAACCCTTTTTATGCAAAAAATCGACAATTGTGTGTATCCCTACATTGTTCTCCCTTGCAAGTTTACTAAGTCTTATTGTGTTGCCATCTACCATAAAAATCCTTTTTCTTTTCTATATATAACTGTCGAATTTTGAGTGCAATATTAGCAAAAAGCAAACTTGCAACCCCATATTGACCGTTTTTATTCAAATTCCGATTTTAAAATCCTCAATACTTCGTCAATTGTTTCCTCTTCCAAATCGGTGCGTTTAATTAATTCAGCCCTCGAAATATTTAAAACATTTTTTGCTGAATCGCAACCGATTCCTTTTAGAGCGTCAATTACCCAGCTTTCAATTTCGTCGCCAAATTCATCGAGGTTCACGTCTTCATCGTCTTCTTCCATTTCCCGATAAACGTCTATTTCATATCCTGTCAACTGGCTTGCTAGCCTAATATTTAAACCACCTTTACCTATTGCCAGAGAAACTTCTTCAGGTTTTAAATATACTTCTGCCCGTTTTGCGTCTTCGATAATTTTTATCGAATTTATTTTTGCAGGGTTTAAAGCCCTTTTAATAAACAACTGGTTATTTGCCGAAAAATTAATAACATCGATGTTTTCGTTCCTGAGTTCGCGCACAATCCCATGAATCCGGGATCCTTTCATACCCACGCAAGCACCAACAGGATCGATTCGCTCGTCATAAGATTCAACAGCAACTTTCGCACGTTCGCCCGGAACCCTGACTATTTTTTTAATTGTAATCAATCCGTCAAATATTTCAGGAATTTCAAGTTCAAACAGCCTTTCTAAGAAAGTAGGTGCAGTACGCGACAAAATTATCAGGGGGTTGTTGTTCCTAAGCTCTACTTTAAAAACAATAGCCCGAACATTATCACCTTTTCTGAAATAATCAGATGGAATTTGTTCTGTTTTTGGAAGTATCAATTCGTTGCCTTCGTCATCTAAAATCAGTATTTCCTTTTTCCAAACCTGATAAAC
>JBBQPP010000321.1:0-5079 GCA_038217255.1 Bacteroidales bacterium
AAAACCTTGGATACAGTTGGTTCAGAAAAGACAATGAAGATACTTTTTCGTTTGGAATTCGGCAGGCAGAAAATGAAGTAAACGAGGAGTTTTATTATAATTACGCCCTGTACAGCGCAAGGCCAGGAACTTGGCAACGAATGCCTGTATTTTTTCAAATCAGTTCTGGTTCAGGTGCCAATGCAATTGAAACAGCGCTTGAGTTGACACACAATGATACATATAAAGCACTCGCGGGATATAAAACAATGGGGCATCATTATCATGTGGGGCTTTTGGATAGACTTCACGGCAACGATAACGAAGCCAATTTTATAAACGACGTAATGACGATGAAAGCGTTGGGCGTGAATATTTTTAGTGTAATCGACGGTGTGCGCGGCCCGGGACGGCATGACAACGGAGAGATATATTTGAAAGAACAGGCTGACTATTACGAAGCTGCCAGAATGTTGTCTGACAAAGATTTTTTGCTGATGCCCAGCGATGAAAACAGCACAGGAGGGAGAAAACCATTTTTGGGTGGACACTATGACATTCTGCCATCAAAACCAATATTCTGGATTCCGGGGAGAACGGAAAACCAACCTTTTGTGGAGCAGCACCCGAAATACGGGACTATTTACCACATTGAAACACCCGATGAAATGATGAAAATGTGCGAGATTGAAAATGTACTTATTTCATTGCCACATCCTAACACAAAAGGCTCTACCGGTTTTCCCGAAGCATTTAAAGATAAATCCCCTTTCTTGCATCCCAACTATTTTAGCCTCGGTTATCGTTGGGGAATGGGAATCGATGCCTCGGAAACCCGATTGGGGGAATACCGATTTTTATCGCTTTGGGATAAAACAAACAATTGGATGGCAAAAAGTGGAGCTGCCCCAAAATTTGCGTTGGCAATTGCTGAAATCCGCTCCGACTTGGGTTTTCGTGGCCGACCACCATACGACGATGCTTACGGAATGTCGCCTGTGAATTACCTAAAATTGGATTCCGTACCCAAAGTTGATGATATGAGTTCTATTGTAAATACGCTAAAGTCAGGCGATTATTTTATTTCAACAGGCGAAGTACTCATCCCTTTTTACGAAGTTCAGGGAGCAGGAAATCAGAAAACAATTGTGGCTGAAGTGGAATGGACTTTTCCGCTCGATTTTGTGGAAGTAGTTTGGGGCGATGGCGAAAAAACCGAACGCCAAATTATTTCAACTACTGATTTACTTCCCTTTGGCAAAAAACGTTTTGAAATCCCTTTCGATTCAAGCGGAAAAAAATGGGTGCGCTTTGCCGCTTGGGACGTGGCAACAAATGGTGCGATGGTGCAGCCAATAGAGCTTGATTAATTTACTGAAAGTGCTTAAAGCTAAATACTTCGTTTAAAACTATAGGGATTTGTATCTTTAAAGTATTAATATACGGTTAATTACTTTAATTATGGCCATCCCTGAGATTTATAATTTGTATTCAAATATAATTATTGAAGCTTTATCTGTTTTTAAAATAAAGCTCAACAAATGCATACGAGATTTTATGATTGAGATTTTCATGTTGTATCTAAACATTCCTACTCGAATCAACTTCCTCCAATTGGGCAGATATAGCCGTTCTGGGGAGCAACGCTTCCATCGTCAGTTCGACAGGGGTTTAACTTCTTTTCCTTCAACAAAGCCTTGTCGATGCCTTGGATGGGCAAACGCAATACGGTTGCCTTTGATCCGAGTTTCATCCATAAATCAGGCAAGCATACGCCCGGAACCGGATACTCTTGGTCAGGCTACGCTGGAAGGGACCTCCGGGTGATTGAAATCCTTGGACTTTCAGTAATTGATGCAGATACAAGGTTAAGTTTCCAACTTGAAGGCGTATTAGCACCTTAACCAAATTGCCTTCAGGATAACGTTCTGTCGCTTATCTACTGGTATGCTGCGGTGATCAAAAAACAAATCAAACTGTTTTTGTCCATGACCGAATATATTGTTGCAGATGCGTATTTCTCCAAGAAAGACTTTGTCGAAAAAAATATGAGCTACTCCCTCCATTTAGTCAGCAAACTTCGTAATGATGCGGACTTGCTATACCTTTCGAAGAAACCTAAAACCGGCAAAAGTGGCCGATTTGCAAAATATGCAGGAAAAATTGATTTCAAAAAACTAAACCTGGCTCACTTCAAACAGGTTGTGAATGAAAAGGGAATAACTGCATACTCGGGGATTGTATTTTCCAAAGCATTTGAGATTAATATTTTACTGATTGTCGAGTTTTTTATTTTAAAAGATAAATCAATTTACAGGCTATTGTTTTCAAAGGACACTGGATAAGAACCAATTGATGTAATCGATATTTATCATACCCGCTTCCAAATAGAATTTGGGTTAAGGGATGCCAAGCAATATACTGGTTTTACTTCTTGTCAGTCGTGAAGTGCAAACAAACCCGGCTTTCACTTCAATGCAGCACTTACCACAATTAATCGGCACAAACATGACTGGCTGAACAATAAATTCAGGACATAAATGCTATTCTTGATGACTAATTATAAAACATTGTATAACGATATCCTGATACCCGAATGATTTATGTGCAGGTTCTCTATTAATCCGAACACTGAGAAAGATCAAAATATTGTCAAAGAACTATTTTAAATGGCAAAATTGCCGCTTAAAATTTAACAAACTATTGAATATAAATACAACTAAAAAATATAAAACATGAAACGAAGGCAGTTTATTACAAAAACAACACAAGTTTTTTCTGGAGTTTACATTTTTTCATCATTGGGTTCATTCAGCACGCATCAAACCAAATCACCTGTGATACATAAAATTGAATTGTTCCTTTATGGGATTAACATCCCCCGTCATTTTTCATGGGGAACTTGGTTCAACCGCCAGCAAGTGTTTATGAAATTATCGGCAGGCGATTTTTATGGATGGGCTGAAGTTTCCGCATCAAAAAACAACCCCGATATTGACCTGGCCGACTGGGGAGGTTTTTTAAAGGAATACAAAGGTCTAACTATAAACGACGCATACACACTTTTGAAATCAAAACAGGTTTCGGAACCAGACCTGCAAAAAAGCAAAATTGAATTTGTTGAAATGGCCTTGCTCGACATTCTTGGCAAAATTGAGGAAAAACCAGCAGTTGAACTTTTATGCATGAATGCAAAAAAACCTATTCCCGGAATGTTTTGCATTTTGAACAAGGAACCCGACAAAATAGAAGAATACATTAGTTCGGCAAAAAAACAAAACCTTCAACATTTTATGAAGGTTAAACTTTTCGGCGATGAAAATACGGACTTACCCATTATCAAACAAGTGCGCGAATTGCTGGGCGACAGTCCGTTCGTGCTTTCGGATGCGAACCGTGGATACAAAAATTGGCAATCAATGGAAGACTTGGCAAAACCCTTGATGGTACTGCGCGATAACGGATTGAACGCCATGGAAGACCCCGCCGAAATGACAAACGAACAATGGAAAGAACTTCAGTTAAAAGTAGGCTCTTTGTCGTTGGTCCCCGATTATCCCATGCGCCCAGCTTGGGAAGGTGTTGAAAGGGCAGAAAAAGGAATGGGAAGATTTTACAATTTACATCCTGAATCGATGGGCAGTTTACACCATTTAACCGCATGTGCAGAAAAAGTAAAGAGTTTTGGTGCGAGTTTGATGATCGGTGATGCCAGTTTTGTGGGGCCTGCCTGCACCGTTTGGCAGCAAATAGGTATAGGATTGGGCGCCAGTTGGGTCGAATCGTTGGAAAAAATTGATGAATCGGCAGATTATCTAAACTGTGTTAAATCTATAGCAACATTCCGAAATGAAAAAGGGAATTTTACTTTTGACCCGAAACCAGGGTTTGGGCTTGAAATAAATGAACAATCATTGAAAAACTTGTCCTCTTCCAATAGAAATTATTGTTTATTTTAATCTATCTTATTAACACTGGAGTTGCCCTTTTGCCTATCTCAGCAATTCCCTATTTGAATTACAAGGACTGACCCTTGAACAGATCAATCGGAAGACTGATCTTGAGTTTGAAATGCTGTTTTCGCAAAATACAGAAGTGCCCATCATCCCCAGATTACAGAAGCTCTACGACTTTTCCCCACATATTATGGAACGGGAACTCAAAAAAGTTGGTGTTACTATTGGGTGAAAAAGTATTGTGAGTCTCAAGATTCCAATCTAGGATTTGCATCATTCACTGTAAGTGCAGAAGCCAAAAAAGTTTTGGCCTCTGACCGGATTGAGATTGAACTTGGATACCCATAAATTCTGTCCTTTCCTCCCTCCTTTCTGCTCACTTCCTTTGCAGAAAAAACATACCCAATGAATCAGGAAGAAAAAAAAGAAGCCGTTTTGGAATGGATCCAATCCGGCTGCATTTATGATGAAGGTGTAAAACTCTATAGTCTGTTTGGAAAGAACAATTTTCTGCGAAAAGACTTTCCGGATAAAGAGAAAAAATACTCCACCAAAATTATTTATGAATTGTGTAAATCAGCTGGATTAAATTACCACCAGCTGAAAAGTGAAAATCTCATTGCAACGGTTGATAGAAAACTGCCAGAGCAGAAAATAACCCGGAATCGGGAAACAGAAACAGCAGCTTCCGATGAGATCCAGAAAGAAAAAGAACTGCCTGAGCTCATGGAGGTCAAAGACCTAGTCGAGTATCCAGCTTCCATGCGCAGAATCATTGCCGAATATGCAGAACTTTTCCAGGAACGTAGCAAAATGCACAGAATCTTAACTGAAATGCCGGAAGGCAATAGCCAGGCACTGAAAACAAAACGAGCTGAAATCTTTGACATCATCAAATCGCTTTCAATTAGGTTGGAATTTCTGTATGCCATCCGCCAGCAGTTTGATTTGAACAGTGAGATTCCTTCGGATGATGAAATCTGGCCAAAACCAAAAGAAACAGTCGAAACCCAATTGCCTGAAGATCCGGAGCAGTTGCGGAAAATGAAAAAGAATCAACAATCGGCCAACACCAAGGATCAGAACATGCTGGATTATCAGAGTGAGAAAAAAGGTGAGTCTCTCCATCCGATGCCAGCCGGAC
>JBBQPP010000322.1:0-5065 GCA_038217255.1 Bacteroidales bacterium
ATTGCTGTGCTTCTTCCACCACGTCAACTTCTGCTTTCCCTGCAATTTTATCGAAAATCACATAACCGTTCAGGAATGTGTTTTCGCTGCGTATCATTTGTGGTCCGCGAGTGTAGCCAATATCAACCAATTCGCCCAGCGGAACCTGAACTCCTGTCATTGAAGGCACCAGAATTTTTTTGATTTCTTCTGGTGAATTTCGAAGTTCGCGAGCATACCGTACCCTGACCGGGAAACGTTCGCGACCTTCCACTGTAGTGGTTTGAGCCATTCCGCCAACTGCAACCTGGAGGATTTCCTGCACATCTTCAACCGTCATTCCGTAACGTGCAATCTCTTTTCGGTTCAACTTAATTTCGATATAAGGAGCGCCCACCGCACGGTCGTAAAATACCGAAGATGACTGGATAGACGGGATTTCCTTTAATATTGATTCAAGTTCGATTCCCGCTTTTTCAATGGTTTCCAAATCGGGGCCATATACTTTCAATCCCATTGGCGCACGCATTCCGGTTGACAACATTACCAAACGCGTTTGAATAGGTTGCAGTTTTGGAGCGGAAGTCAGGCCCGGAATATTTGTGACTTTTACGATTTCGTCCCAAATATCGTCGGGAGTTTTGATTTCGGGCCGCCACTGACGCAGGTTGTCGCCGTTTTCATCAGGAATCAACTCTTCCGCTTTTATCTTGCGGAACCCGTCTTTTTCAGGATTGTAAGTTGCACTGTCTTTCAAGATAAAATTCCCCTTTTTATCTACTTTGAATCCCATTCGGTGGCCGTCTTCATCCAAAATATATTCGGGAAGATAGTTGATTGTATTTTCAAACATTTGCACCGGTGCCGGGTCGAGTGCCGAATTTATCCGCCCCCATTTTCCAACGGCAAGTTCCACTTCGGGAATGGTTGAAAGCCGTTTGTCCAGCAATTCCACGTATTCCTGGTTCATTTCAATTCCGCTGTGCGGCATGCTTGTGGGCATCAGTAAAAACGAACCTTCATCGAGCGACGGCATAAATTCTTTACCAATTCCAGGGAAAGTGTGGTCAAGCTTTTGCCAGACAGAAGTTTTTTGAATTGCATCAGGCATAAATCCAAACATACGGTTTACTCCTTGCCAGGCCAAAATTCCAAAAAGAATAGTAAATATCGGCAAAGCCATAAATGTCCATTTGTTTCGCAAAGCCCAGCGAAGTATAGGAGTGTAAAAATGGACAATCAGTAAAAGTGCACTTAGTATGACTGCAATTAAAATCGTCACAAACAAGTAGTTCGAAACGTTGCTATTCCCTGCCCCAAGCGGCAGCCATTCAACAGCTAAATACCACACTGCCACCAGCAAAGTAATGGCAATGTTGATATAGTTGGGCATCTCTTTCCGGTTTTCTGTCCAACGGTTTTCGAATAAATTATTGAGGCCGATTAACACCAAAGCCAGAGCCGGAATTTGTCCCCAGAAAATGGTAAACAGAATTCCGGCTGCGATGAGTATTGTATTGAATATCCGGCTAATCCTTTTTTTGTCAAAGCGGATTGAAAAGATAATGTTGGCCAATGTTGGCAGCACGATAATCCCCAAAATAAAAGAGGCTAGCAAAGCAAATGTTTTTGTAAAAGCCAGCGGACGGAACAATTTCCCTTCGGCTGCCTGCATGGCAAAAACCGGGAGAAAACTGACAATGGTAGTTCCTAATGCAGTTGTAATTGCCGATGAAACTTCAATCGTTGCCGAATAAATAACGGATACCAGGTTTTTCCCTTTTGCGTTTATATTTTCAGGCATTTCGAGGTGCCGGATAATGTTCTCAACAAACACAATCCCCACGTCAACCATCACTCCAATTGCAATAGCTATTCCAGAAAGTGCTACAATGTTGGCTTCAACGCCAAACCATTTCATCGCAATAAAAGTCATGAGAACTGCCACTGGCAGTAATGAAGAAATCAGTATTGAAGCACGAAGGTTTAAAACCAGAAAAATAATTACGATTATAGCAATTAGTATTTCGTGCGATAATGCCGATTCCAGTGTGCCAATGGTTTCTTTGATTAAACCTGTTCTGTCGTAAAACGGGACAATTGTTACTTTTGAAACAGTTCCGTCTGCCAGTGTTTTTTGTGGTAACCCGGGTGCAATTTCCGTAATTTTATTTTTTATATTATTGATGACTTCCATGGGGTTTGAACCGTAACGGGCAACCACCGCAGCGCCAACCGCTTCAACACCATCTTTGTCGAGACCGCCACGGCGAGGTGCAGGGCCAAAACTTACTTTTGCAACATCGCTGATTCTGACCGGAACATTATTGCGCACTGTAACCACTGCCTCCCTCAAATCATCCAGCGTTTTTATATATCCAAGTCCACGGATTACATATTCCACTTTGTTCAGCTCAATGGTTTCGGCACCAATGTCGAGGTTGCTTTTTTTCACGGCCTGCATAATATCCATTACCGAAACGCCAAACGCTTTCATTGCATTTGGGTCGATATCAACCTGGTATTCTTTTACAAATCCGCCGATTGTCGCCACTTCCGAAACACCATTTGATGCTGAAAGCGAATATTTTACATAGTAATCCTGGATGGTCCGCAATTCCTGCGGGTCCCAGCCTCCGGTCGGTTTCCCTGTTTTTGGGTCGCGACCTTCCAAAGTGTACCAAAAAATCTGACCCAGCGCAGTGGCATCAGGCCCCAATGTTGGCGAAACACTTTGAGGTAAAGTCCCAGCCGGAAGTGAATTTAATTTTTCGAGGATGCGCGAACGGCTCCAATAAAAATCAATACCATCTTCGAAAATCAGGTAAATGAACGACATTCCAAACATGGAAGTGCTCCGGATGGTTTTCACACCCGGAATTCCCAGCAACGAACTGCTAAGCGGGTAAGTAATCTGGTCTTCAATATCTTTTGGCGACCGACCCATCCATTCAGTAGCAACAATTTGCTGGTTGTCGCCAATATCGGGAATGGCATCTACCGGAACCGGGTCGCGTGGTAACAGTCCAGTGTGCCAGTTGAAGGGAGCATAAACTGTTCCCAACGCAATGAAAACAATGAATACCAAAATGGTAATCATCTTGTTTTCAAGAAAAAAACGTATGATTTTATTTAACATATCTGAAAAATTATGATTAAAATATTATGAATGACATTTAGCAATTACCCCTAATCATTTTCAGATAGGAGTAAAAACTATTAATCATAATATAATCATAATAGATATGTTTGTTTTAAAGCAAGTGTTCTTTGAATTGATAGTAACGGGGGCGTTTCATTAACAAAAGGATTTGTATTTTCTTCTTCCAGAATAAAACTTTCTTCCACAGTAAAAAGGTTCTGACCTAATATATCAAATTCTGCTAAAACAGGAACAGTGGATATTTGCGGAGTAGAAAAATCCTCATGAACTTTAAAGAAATGAGCTTCATCATGGCAACAATCCCCCATATCACATTTATCGTTGTTAAAACCATCAACGGAAACTGAATACAGATTACCCTGACAATAATGTTTTGAAACGACCATACCCATTGTTGTAATCAACAACAATCCTGACAATATGATATGGACAACTTTCTTCAACATCTTTTTAAAACTTGACAACAAACTTAGAACTATTCTAAACAAGGTTTGTGCATAATTACAAGAATGATGTGCATTATTTTATTAAATACCGGTTAATGGCTTCCTTTGAACCGTATTGTTCTTTAATAATTCAGATGGAGTCATCCCGGTAATCGATTTAAACTGACGTGAAAAGTGTTGGCTTGAACTATAATTTAATTGATAAGAGATTTCACTCACATTCAGTTCGCTATATGACAATAATTCTTTTGCTTTTTCAATTTTTTGTAGTATCAGATATTTTTCAACAGTAATTCCTTCCATTTCAGAAAAGAAACCACTTAACTATGAATAAGAATGACCTAACAATTTAGGTAACTGCTGGCGTAAATGTCCAATTTTGTGTGGGTCATCCTGATAATGAACTATCTGGATTATGGTATTTTTAATTTTTTCAATGAGCTGACCTTTTTTGTCAGCTAAAAGTTCAAATCCTTGGCTTAATAAATTTTCCGAAAGAATATTTTCTTCTTGTGAAGTAAGCGGTTTGTTTAATTCTACCTCACCAAGTCTAACATCAGTATAGCCTATATCATTATTTAACATGGTTGTTTCAACAGCTTTAATGCATCGGGGGCAAACCATGTTTTTAATATGTATTACGTAATTGTTCATTATCTTTTTTTTAGTTGATATTAATCCTAAAACGCTAATTAACAGATAAGGAATAATAAGACTATGCAATGACCAAAAACAATGAAATTTTAAAGCCAAATAAAATAGTGAGACAATGTATTATCCCTTATATATCAACTAAGTTATAAAAGATAAGCCTGATTCTGAGCAAGAATTGTTTGAATTTTAGGAGGAGGTGGTAAATCTGCAACAAAAAGAACCTCTGTTTCTTCTGAGTCAAATTTGATGACATTGAATGTTAAAATTGCGAAATCCAAAAACTCAAATTCAGTGGTTTGCGGAATTTCAGATAAAGAAACTAATGTAAAGTCCTCATGTAATTGGTAAACTTTTGATTCATTGTGGCAACAATCACTATCATCACAACATGATTTTGCTTCAGCGAAGAATGAAGTAGAAACACGACTTCCACTACAATAATGTTTAGAAATAACCAAGCCAACCGTTGCAAATAGCAACAATGCGGAAAGAATAATATGACTTGATTTACGTAACATTCTCATTTCTTGTGATAACAAAGAAACGTTTTTTTATTGAAAAAGTTTTATGTAATTCTTTTTTGAATTTGGTTTTATTGCTTATAGACAGGCTCTTCCATGTTTTTGACATTGAGAATATATCTCAATTAAAAAAATACTTGCCAATGAATTATGATTTAATTCCAATCGAGTAGGAAGGTAGGGATTAATTCCCTACCTGTCCTCTCACACCACCGTGCGTACCGTTCGGTACACGGCGGTTCTTCAATTTATACCGTTAACCAAACTGTAACGTTCCGAGAAAAAGACATAACCTGAAAGAC
>JBBQPP010000323.1:0-5050 GCA_038217255.1 Bacteroidales bacterium
CCTTTTTCCGGTATGCTGTCGATATGAATTTTCGCTCCGATTGACAAAGCCCGCTCATTCATTCCCATAAGGCCAAGTGAACCGGATTGAATTTTGTCGGCCACCGTAAAACCTACACCATCGTCTTTAACATTCAGTACAAAAAGATTGTTTTCCTTATGAGCCGAAATTTCAACTTTATTTGCTTTTGAATGTCTGGCCACATTGGTGAGTATCTCCTGGACTAATCTGAATATTTGGGTGGTTTCGTTCTTGTTAAATGTAACATCCAAATCATCAGGAACAGCATAAATACAATTCATTTTTGTCATCATTCTGAATTGATTGATCTGCCACTCCATAGCAGGGAAAAGTCCCAGGTGATCCAATACACCGGGTCTCAGTTCTGTCGCAATTTTTCGTACCGATTCGATTAGCGACTCCACCATACTGAACATTGCAGGCAATTCGTCATTCACCTGCTCAACGGTCAATGCTGAATTGTTCATCAAACTATCGATGTCATATTTTAATGCGGTAAGCAAATGCCCAAGTTCGTCGTGAATTTCGCGGGAAATCCTTTTTCTTTCATTTTCGGTTAGTTCATTAATATGCTGCGTAAGTGCCCTCAATTTATCCTGCGAATTCAGCAAAAAGCTTTCCGCCCTTTTCCTTTCAGTTATATCGCTGTTTCTTCCGCGCTGTCCCAGCCATACCCCCTCTGTATTGTACACAGGTTGACAACTGTGCGAAATCCACCTTTCTTCACCATTTCGGGTTATAATTCTGAAATCCATTGCAATTTCAGGATTATTAACCTTGCGTGGTTCATTGCGATGATTCTTTACCATTTCCCTTTCATCGGGATGTACAATATTGCCATAGAGGTTTGGGTCACTCATAAAATCTTCAACCTGGTATCCCGTTATCCGCAAACAGGAAGGTGAAACATAAATGTATTTCCCGTCCGTACCAAGCCATGTTTCCCAGTCATAATTGTAATCGGCAATTGTGCGATATTTTTCTTCTGCAAGCCTTATCTCATCATTCGATTTTAATAATTTCTCCGTTCGTTCCGCAATCCTTGCTTCAAGTTCTTCGTTCAATTTTTTAAGTGCATTATCAGCCTCTTTCCGCTGTGTAATATCCTGTACAAGTGAAAAAACCGATGCTAATTCTCCATTTTTGTTAGTTAATACTGAGTTATACCAAGTGCAATCGATAATTTTACCCTCTTTTGTATAATTACGGTTGGTACTGACAACCATCTTTTGTTTTCCACTTTTTAATATTTCCATGGTTTCACCCACAAGCGCCAAATCGCCTTCATAAACAATGTTTTTAGCTTCTAATTTGTTAATTGTTTCCTCCTTTTGCCAGCCAAAAAGATTTTCAGCTTCCTTTGACCAATCGGCCACCTTAAAATTCGAATCCCATTCAATTGTTCCAAGGGGTGAATTTTCAAAATGAAATCTTAAGCGCTGTTCACTTGCAAAAAGTTTGTCTTCATCCTCTTTGATTTTTGTAATATCTATAAATGTGCTGATTACTTGCAGCACAGTTCCATCCACACTAAATTGAGGTACAGCCTGAACCAGCAACCAAATTATTTTCATTTGTATGGGATGTAACATTCCAAGCACAATATCCAAAACTGGCTTCCCTGTTGCAAATGCCTTTGCAACGGGTTGCTCAGATGGGTCCATGATAATTCCATCTTCATTTATCACTTTCCAATTTGAATCAAATGATTGCTTGCCTAACAACTGATCTTCTTTAAAACCCAACAATTCAACTGCCTTAGTATTGCTGTGCAATATTTCGGAATTCGAACCAAAAAGCAGAACTCCCACTTGCAAATTGGCAATTAGATTTTTAAACTTCGTTTCGCTTTCCTTAAGCGCAATTTCTACATTCTTTTGCTGTTCAAATGCTCTTGCCAATTTTATATTGCTGAAACTTAGTTGCGAAATGAAATGTGCAAAATCCAGAAGAAATTCTTTAGCGAATTCAAGTTTGTTTCTGTTTATACGGGGTACCCTGGCAATTGCTTCCAGGTATTCTTGTTCGTCAAAACTAAATTCATTTGCCTGTTTCCGAAATATTTCTAAATCCACCTGTTCATCATTAAAGAAAAACTGCCCCATATAAAGGTTTCCTTTATGTTCACCTCCAATAATTATTGGGGTAGCCATATCCCACATGTTGTTTTTGCATTTATACAACATAAATTCACCATTGGGGATGCCCTTAGTAAGATGAACATCACTTTCAAAACAACTACGACATGTTCTGGGATGCACCCTGTGAAATTTTGTGCAGATATCCTGCCAGCCAACTCCCACGAGTATTTTACCTTTTTTATCAATAATTGCCATAGGAATTTGTGCAAGTTCATTGAAATTATCCAATAGTTTTTGTATGAAAGGGATATCAATAATGTCAATTAATTCAAGGTCGGCAATATTTTCTTCGGGTGATAAAATGGTTTTAAGTTTTTTTCTTACTCGCTCTTCACTTTGTTTTAATGCTTCCTCTGTTTTCTTTCTTTTGCTGATATTATGAATTAAACTCAGAATACATTGTCTTTTATTAATTGTAACAAGGGAGGCATTAAATTCAACAGGGATCAGATTTCCATTTTTATTCCTGATCTCAGTTTCTTTTTGCAGTGTTTTGCCCGACATTAATATTTCCATAATGGATGTTAATTCGTCCTGTCGCTGTGGAGGTAATAATGAACCGCCTTTCATGTGCATTAGCTCATTCCGGTTATATCCCGTAAGTGATTCTGCCATGCGGTTGCAATCGATGTACGATCCGGAAGCTAAATCTGTCAAAAATATGGCATCATTGCTTTCGTCAAAAAGAGAACGATATCGTTGTTCACTTTCTATCAAAGTTTCTTCTGTCTTACGGCGATCAGTTATATCTATTACAAATCCAAGAAATAGTTTGTCCGAAAGTTTTACCGCATCAACCGACCAATATCCTATTGATTTGTCCTTTTTAATAAATGGGAATTCTCCTTTAGCAAAACCCTTTTTTGATAATCTTTTAAAATGTTTTAATGCATCTCTAATTGAATCGTTGGGTACGAGGTCAATTATTTTCATCGAAAGAAGCTCATCTTTGCAGTACCCTGTAATTTTACTGGCAGATATATTCACATCAATATATTCGCCAAGTTCGTTTGTTACAAAAACTCCATGAGGAGCATAATCAATATATTTCCTTAGCTTAAGTTCACTTTCAAATAATGCTTTTTCCATTTCTAAACGGTCAGAAATATCGTGGACGATGGAATAAATGAATGTCTTTTTGTTGAAACTTATAGGCGCGGAATAAACTTCAACATCCCGGATAAGCCCATTTGCCAAACGATGTTTAAACTGAAAATGATTTTGATTTTCATTCTTTGCCTTTTGCATTTCAACAGCCACTTCCTGTTGCGTATAAGTATTTAAATCGAATATTTTTTTTCTGCAAATTTCAGCATGAGACCACCCGTAAAAATTAAGTGCAGCAGCATTGGCGTCTTTGATTTCTCCGTTTTCGGGATCGATTAACAGGAATACAATATTGCTTTTCTGAAAAAGTGATTTATAGCGCTCTTCACTTTGGCGGATTGCTTCTTCTTTTTGTTTACGACTGGTGATATCGCGTAAAAAGACGACAAACCTTCCGCCATTAATTGGCTGATAATGTACATTTATTTCAACATCAAAAATGGTTTCGTCCTTTCGCCGGTGAATTGTCTCGAAACGATCTTGGCCCTGATTCCTGGTTTTTTGTATATGAACGATGGTCTCATTTTCCGATTCAACATGTTCCAGGTCGGAAATGTGCATGTTCGAAAGTTCCTGCGCACTATAACCACTCATCTGGCAGTAAGTTTCATTCACTTCCAGTAGTTTTCCCTGTAAATCAACTAACCAAAAGCCGTCCATGACAGTTTGTAAAATGAAGTTCCGGTTATTTTCCTCACTCACTCTTAGAGCTTCTTCAATCTGCTTTTTTTCTGAAATATCAACTGCCGTAATAAAACATTCTTCTCCATTATAGCCAGGTATGCCTGAAAGATAAACATACACAGGCTGGTTTTCATCGGGAGATAAGATCACCTCACAGGTTTGTTTTGTTTTGTTGTCAAAAATTTTCTGCAGAAAAAGATTAAGAACAGGCAGGCTAAGGTTGGATACAAATAGTTTAAAATTGCTGTTTATTAATGCCGAACGATTTTTGCCGAGTAGGTTTGCACCACTGAGATTGATTTCAACTATCTCTCCTTTTTTTGAAAGTGTAAGGTAACCTGAAGGTGCATAATCATATAATTCGGTGTATTTCAGGGAAGTAATTTCTATCGTATCCCGGGCATTCCTGAGTTCTTCATTCTGCATTTCCAGCTCGATCTGATGTACCTGAAGCTCATGTATGAGTCTGAGTGTTTCGGTTTCAGTCATTTGTGTGCCGGATTTCAAAGGCATATTTTTAAGCAGTTTTTCTGCCTTTTGTCGAAGACTTGCTGCATCGGAAGTGGGCTTTTTGGTTTTTTTCATTTTTGAGCGGATTTAGGAGCCACAAAAATCATGATGGTTCTGGTTAGAATTGATTCGTTTATTTTTTTGATTTCTTTGCTTTAATTTACGTTTATGTGATGAACTGAAAATTTAATCGGGCACAAGAATTTCCGATTGTGAAATTAACAATTAAAATTTGTTTTGCTAACCTAAGACTCAGGAATCTAAACTCAAACATGAAAAATCAGGACGAAAAATCAGGAAGAAAAAAACTGTGAGTTAAATAGTTGCAAATTTAGCACAAGGGTTAAAACCTTTCATTAACCTTTCCGGTTTTAGTTTAACCGTCCCGTCCGCAGCTGATGTATCGGTATCCATGGACGCTGACAGGTTTGGCCGAAATGACTTGTCAGCGTGCGTAGCTTTCCGACTATCGGAACAGGCTCTGACAAAGTCATGTATAATAAAGGAGAAGGGCAAACCATCGAAACCCTTCAGAAGATTGGTTTGGAGAACCTTTTAATTCCTTCGATAAGCTATATGGAACTAAT
>JBBQPP010000324.1:0-5043 GCA_038217255.1 Bacteroidales bacterium
ACCAGGCCTGGCATTTTGTTCTACACACTCGAATTCGCCCAAAACTCCTGGCGATCCATCAGTAAATGTAATTTCGTAATTCCATTTTCCAACCTCATCCGGCATAAAACGTTGTTTCCAAACAGTACCTTCCAGTCCACCATTACCATCACCGTCAAAAAAACCAAAAAAATTAATTTTACGCCCGTTTGGCGATGTAAAAACTGAATTTAGCTGAACATCCGTAAAAGGATTTTTGTATTGTTTCTTGTTTTCGATTTGGGTCTCGAACAGCCCGTAAAGCGGAATTTTTTCTGTTTTCGTTTTATACAACGGTGCCGGATCCATTTGAACCGTTTTGTAAGTTTCAGAAAATGAAGAAGATTGTCCGTCAAAAGTAGCATCTTCCATAAAAACACTATTTTCATCCGGAAAAATATTATCTGTCATTTCTTTAAGTCCACCAAAGCTTAAATTTATTGAAAAACTAAAGATTGAAATAAATACCAGTGCTATTTCTATTTTCCTTGCCATTGTATTGTCCTCTTATTCAAAAATAAACGTCCCGAAATTTTCATATTCATGAAATGATTTTTCTATTTCCTGCCAGGAAAAAAGGGCCTGCCCGTGATCATGATCTATCCGGTACATGTTAGCGCGCCATTTAGTACCGCTTTTGGGTGGAACATTTTGTAAGGGCGCTAAAAGTTTATAAGGAATAAAAACTTCTGCCATCCATCCTGAAATAGTTGCCCCGCTTGTTGTTTCTCCCCCACGTACACTGGTTGCATGGCGTGTTTTTCTTTCTCCTTCGTAATGCCAGGGTAGCCATCCAAAGAATTTCCCCTTGCTGTTTGGAATGATAATCGGCAACTCGTAATTCAGCGGAGAAAGTTCGTATTCAAAATACAAAGGAAAAGTTTCATCCGTCCATAAAAAGACTTCAACAACATCTTCCTCCCACAAATTTTCGTTGTCTTTTTTGAATGTCGAATTTAGTTGTTGATCCTGGCAATCAAAAAGGAAATAAATTCCGGTTTCTGAATAAAGAACTTTTGCCTTTGTTTCGTAACCTTGTGTGTCGGGTTTTCTCTGCGGTAATTTTATCCAATCAGTTTTTTGCCATTCCGAAGCACTTCCGTTCCCTAAAACCTCAAAATCGGTCGTTTTTTTTACTTTTACATGTACTGATTTATTATTCTGAGCTTGTAATCCTGCCGCGATAAAAAAGATTAAAAAAACTTTAGAAAACATTTTTAAATTCATTTGACCTAAAATTTAGTTTTAAATTCACTGCTAATCAACCGGTTTACATTCAATCAACAAGTGGTTTTCAAATTTTGCATCTATTTTTCCCACAGTTCCGGTTACTGTTCCCATCTCTCTCTGATTAACATAGTCGTACACCTTGTAAGTTTTATCGTCCAAACCACGAAGTTCAATTTGCCCCTGCCATTTGTTGGCATAAAAAGCATAATAAAAGTTGTTGTCTTTTTGAATAACGTGTGATTCAGGCTTGTCATAAATTATGTCGTACAAATTCAGGTAGTTGCCCTTACTCAACATTTTTTCATTGTATAGTTTAAACCATTTTTGCCAGTGTTTTTCACGTTCGCCTGTTAGTTGCATATTTTGAGGACCTTCAGGCCAGGTAAATTTCGTTCCAATTACACCTCCAGTTCCCATCGAAGTAGCAAAATCCTGTCCTACTTTAGCCGTATCACTTTTATCGTTCATATCCACTTCAAGCCTGATGTGTTCCACATGATCGGTATAAACCGGGGCATCGGAACCCCAAAGTGCTTTCATTGATTTCACCCTTCTCCTGGATTGCTCTACACTGGTTGGATCAGAAACCACAGGTTGATCGGTAAAAACCGACTGGAAAAAATCCTGCGTTGTTCCGCAGTTACAGATTTCGGTTACAGACTCAGGTTTAATGGATTTCGACGTTTCATAAATAGCCTGAAGCAACTTGGGCAAATCCTGGTACGATTCTTCCGGATGTTTGTGATGATGCGCAGGGTTGTAACATGGCGGGACAACGTAATAGGCATCAAGCTTGTGCCCATCAAAACCCCACTCACCAATGAAACGTGTTGTCAATACTTTCATGTATTTCTGCACCTCGGGAACACTGGGGCAAAACTGGTACATGTCGCGGCAATCCCTCGGGTAATTTCCGTCTTTATCCATTATCAACCAATCCGGATGATCGATTGCCACTTGTGCTGCACCAAGATCAACTGAACCTCCCCATGTAGGAATGATTTCTGGCTGAACGGGAGTTGGAGCCCACCATATTTTCACTTTAAATCCTTGACTATGTAACGAATCAACGAACGCTTTCACCTGCTTTTCCCCACCAGGAAAAGTGAAATCACGAAGGTTCCAATCGCCGTATTTATCCCACCAACGGTCATCAATAACAACCCATTTTATTCCGAGTTCCTGTAATTTTGGAAGGGTTTTATAAATATCATCCAACGAAAAATCGGTAAGGTAACCCCAGCCACACCAAATGGCTTCGTAAGCTTCTTTAGAAGGTTTGTCCTGTTTGATCCCCTGGTCAGCCATTAGTTTTGAGTAAGTCTTTAGCGGATCAAAATAATCCAGGGTATGTGCAATAACAACACCTTTTAATGTTTGATAGCTTTCATTCGGAGCCAATGTTTTATTCAGCTCCTTGTTAACTGACATATCCACTCTTCCATTATCAGCAACCTCCACAGGCAATGAAACCAGTTGAGGCTTGATATCAATATGAGCAATTGCCAATCCGGCATCCTTATTCCAAAGGTCAACCAATGGTAATCCACCACCGGTTTTGGTATCTGGATGAACGCCCATCCAATTTTCCTGTTTGAATCCCTCCTCGATTTTAATTACATAGTCAAGTCCCCATGCAATTGAAGCACCTTGAAAGGACCAAAAATCAAAAGGTTTATTTTTTGCATTCGATTGGGAAGCATCCATTCTATAGAAATTAGAGAATGTTTTATCAATTGTTACATTTGAAGATCCTATGTTTTTATAGCTTGCAGATGTTAAAGCTGCATTCGGATAATTATCATAGATTTCAACAAGAAGTGTTTTTTCAATTTGACCACCATCTTTTAATTTAGCTATTCCTGTTATGGTTAACTGCCGTCCTTTTCCAAACATTGTTTCAATTGGGCTGGCATTTACCCGATTATAATCAACAGTAAAGTCGGTCACTTCTTCACCGTTCACCTCAATAAAATAACTTGGTTTTGTTTGCTTATCTGTTCCATTAAAATTCAACGGTTTTTTTTCACCCTTTAAAAAAATGAAACCATACATGTTTGAATCAAACTGAAGTTCAATGCCCGATCCGCGAAACCAAATATCACCACCTTTGGAAAAGGAAAAATCCTTTTTTGATGGTGTACATGAAAAAACAATCATCAGGATGAGGAACATAACCGGCAGCAGTTGGATGAAATTTGACTTTTTCATATTGTATTATCTATATTTTTTTAAACTCAGAAAATACTTTCTCCGCATTTTTATGATAGATTTTTTCGACCACCTCACGGGGTAATTTGAGTCCTTTAAATTCGCCATTTACCTTATCTGAAACCATGGATTCATCTGTCGTTAAAAACTTCCAATCGCTTTTCCATTGTTCATGTACAATTTCTTTCAATTTAACTGGATCCGCTTCTGAACCTTCATAATCCCCCATGTCTGTTCCATATATAATCCGATCCTGGTATTTAATGAAAAAGTCATGTACTTTCTGCCAGTCATTTTGTACCTGAACCTCAATATGGCAAATTCGCTCGGCCATATCAACTGTCAAATTTGGAAAACGCTCGAAATGTTCTGCCATAAGATCAACGCTCCATTCCATACTACCCAGATGGGCACCCATAAACGTTAGATCAGGATGTTTTTCCAGCATTCGGTCCCGCGCAGCTACCTGTTCTTCATAGGAAGGATATTCAGGATGAAGGTACATATGATACTCCGGATGTTCTTTAAAATAAGCTCTGTCATTGTTTACTGTCATTTCTTCTAACGGAAGCCAGCAATTTTTAGGTTCACCCAAATGCCCGCAAACCGGAATACCTTTTTCCGCTAAATAATCAAATATGGGATCAAATTTCGGATCATCAATCATGATAAAATTACCTTCTTTGTCCTTATCGACCATACCTATGTTTTTCCAAACCTTAACTCCAATTGCTCCTTTTTTAAATGATTCTTCCAAATAATTTATTGTTTTTTCCTGCCAGTCATCTTCGTCCCAACCCTTCAATGAGAAAGTTGTCAGATATTGTAAATTATTCGGAAATTCCTTCTGCTGGAAATTAGCTACATCCTGCTGTTCTTCAATTGTAACGCCTACAGGAGCATCGGTGTTGATTGTGAGTATTTGGAAGTTATCACTAACTGCCAATTCCATAAACGCTGGTCGTTTTTCGTTTACGTGACAATGAATATCTACCTTATTCATCTTTATAAAATCAGCTTCCGTACAAAACTCTTCATTGGTGTTTTTGTTGGAAACACATGCCGATACAACAATTAAAAAACCAATATACACCAGCCTTCCAAACTTACTTAAATACAAATAGTTACTTTTATTTTTCATTTCAATTCAGTTTTAAATTTTCAGTAGAAATATTTTACCTATACGCTCGTTTGCCTAAACCTGATTGAAAATAATCCGTTTATACTTGCCAATTGAACAATATAGTTTTCAACGAAACAAATTAGTAGATTGCTTATATAGTTTCAAGCACCCTAATTTTGTTTTTGGTTAATCGTTAAAAACAATTACAAATTTGCCAAAACAAAAGCTTATAAAACATATTTTCAACACAATACTTTCATTTTAATTCGCCAAAGTAATTAAATCCTTTATATCATACAACAAATGAACAGCAAAATATAGATATAAAATGAAAAAAATAGCAACATCAATGAAAGTCACAGTAATTATCGCTAACAAAATACTCATAATTTAATTAAATGAAATTTAATACAATCAATCCGAAAGCAATTGTAATATTTTTTATAATTTTCGGCACAATA
>JBBQPP010000325.1:0-5040 GCA_038217255.1 Bacteroidales bacterium
CGCTATCAACCAAAACTCACGAAACCGTGTATTTACAGGATATTTGCACGATTCGAACAAGCAATATTTTGTGCATGTTACCGCCGAGTACGACAAAGTTTCTGACATAGAAAACATAATAGTTGCCCCGGGGCCAGTTTATCTAAAAGATGTGGCCGATGTTTATTTTGGTGTAAAGGAAGAGGAAACTATCAGCCGTGTAAACGGTTTGGATGCCGTTTCAATGACACTCGTCAGCGATTCGCAGGCCAATAAAATTGAGCTTTCGCACCGTGTTGCCGAAGAGATTACAGAGCTAAACAAGAAATTGGCATCAAAAGAGGTTGAAATAGTTGTTCAGACCAACCAAGCCGAAACAATGGAAAAAAACATTGACCAAATGATCGATTTGGCTTTGGTGGGTGGTCTCCTGGCAATTTTTGTGCTGTGGATGTTCCTCAAAAATTTCCGCATCGTTTCGTTTATGGCCATGGGAATCCCGGTTTCGGTTTTCACTGCTTTTAACCTGTTTTATGCCTACAACATTTCGGTAAACAGTTTAACGCTTGTCGGGTTAGTGCTGGCAATCGGTATGCTGCTGGACAATAGTGTGGTTGTGCTCGAAAATATCTACCGACTGGCGGGAAAACGGTACGATGCTGATCTCGCCGTTACCCAGGGAACAAAGGAAGTGATGCGTTCAATAATCGCATCAACACTTACAACGATCATCGTTTTCCTTCCCTTCCTTTTTTCTTCGGAATTTATGATCCGGCTTTTAGGCGATAACATTGGAGTTTCGGTAATTTCAACCATCATTATTTCGCTGTTTGTGGCACTCCTGCTTGTCCCGATTGGCGCCCATGTTCTGCTGAAAGGAAAACGTTCGGGGAATATTTTTTACGAAAAAGTAACCACGAACAACCGGATAATTCAAATTTACATTCTGCTGTTAAAATCGAGCATGCGCAGTCCGGCATCGACTATCATTGGTGCAATCGTGCTGTTTTTCCTTACCATTTTCATCATTTTGGCGGTCAGTGTAAATAGTTTGGATGAGGTGGAAGAAACGCAGTTTTCTATTTACGTTACCATGCCAACCGGCTCAACTTTAGAAAGTACCGACCTTGTTGTTGCCGACGTTGAATCCCGACTTGCTGAAATTGCTGAAAAGAAAGATTTGGTTTCGAAAATCCAACAGGAAGAAGCCATTTTGACTTTCGTTTTAAAAGAAGATTACAAAGACATTGACGACCGCACAATTGCTGAAATAAAATCGGATGTTGAGGGCCGTATTAAAAATATTGGCAATGCCGAAATCAGTTTAACTGCGCCAACTTCCAGCGCCAGTTTCCGTGGAGGCAGCCGCTCCGGTACAGAAGGTTTTAGCAACTTTATGGGAATTGGATCAAATAGTGAGCGTGTGGTAATCAAAGGAGAAAACTTTGATGTAATGAAAGGCGTGGCCGAAGATTTGGAATATTATATTGAGGATTTGGAGTCAATCCGCAGGGCAAATATAAGTGTTGCCAGTAACCGGCCTGAAATCCACCTCTATTTTAACCAAATGTTGCTGACAGAATATGGTATTAACTTAAATAATGTTGCTGCTGAATTGGGGTCGTTTTCGCGTGAATTTACCTCTGGTGTCAACTTCAATCAGGGAACTGAAGAATATGAAATCATCATAAAACAAAAACTTACCGAAAAAGAGGAGGAAGAAAAAACCGAAAAGGGAATTGAAGATTTACAGCGTTTGCAAATCAGCAATGCGCAAGGCGCAACCTACGACTTAAAAGATATTGCAGATTTGGTTTATGCAAGCGGAACTTCAAGTATCCGGCGCATCGATCAGGAAAAAGAAATTGAGCTGAGTTACAGTTTTGTATCCGAAGCCGAATCGTCAAAAGACCTTTTAGAAGCTTACCGCATGGAGATTGACGATATTGTCAGCTCGTATAAACTGCCTCCTGGTGTTGCAGTTGAGGTAATTCATGAAGAAGATCAATTTTCTGAATTCTATTTTCTGATTGGTGCAGCATTTATCATCATTTTCATGGTACTTGCCGCTGTTTTCGAATCGGTAGTTACACCGTTTGTACTTATGTTTTCGGTGCCGCTTGCTGCAATAGGGTCGTTTATAGGATTGATTGTTACTGGCAACAGTTTATTTAACGCAAACACTTTGATGGGATTTATAATTCTGCTTGGAGTGGTTGTAAACAACGGGATAATTCTCATCGATTATACAAATATCCTCCGAAAACAAGGCCACAGGAAATCAAGGGCTTTAATCACCGCAGGACTTTCACGGGTGCGGCCAATTTTAATTACTGCCGCAACTACAATTGTCGCATTATTCCCTCTGGCAATGGGTACTTCGGAATATGTTGGTGCTATTGGTGCCCCGTTTGCGATTACAGTTATTGGTGGTTTGTCGCTGAGTACCTTACTCACTTTGGTTTTTATACCCACACTTTATGCCGGGCTTGAAAATGCAATTGATTGGATGAAATCGCTACACTGGGGACTGAAAATTGGTATGGCTGTGGTGTTTGTGGCTGGTTCGCTATATGTTTATTTTGAAGTTGACACATTCATCTGGCAACTGCTCGATTATATGCTACTTGTTATGCTTGTGCCCGGTATTGTGGCTTTTGTGATGACAAGTTTGCGTAACGCAAGCGCAAAAGTGATTGGTGACCATGATTCAATAAGAATTGAAGTCCGGAAATTGGTAAAGATTTACGACCGCGACAGCCGTTTTGTGCGCGAGTGGAAATCAGGTATCAAAATCAGGGAACGCGCCGGGCTTTCAAAGGATTACAAAAAAGCCCGCGACTTTAACGATTTGGTTTGGCAACTCCCATTACTCGGGTTTCTCATTTATTTTACCTTTATCTATATCGAAAGTAATTTCTGGATGTGGATATTATCGCACTTTGTTTTCTTCTTCCTTTTGGCGTTGAGGACCCCTTTAAACCAGGTACTCATCAATAAAAATGAAGCCACTTCAAAACCGATTTACCTGAAAATCAAGAAAATCGTAAATAACTTTTTCTACTGGATTGTGCCACTTGTGTTTTTAGGGATATTCTATACAAAGTGGGACAATATCGGGATGTTGATTTTTGTTGGTGTTATTTGGTATTTATTACTCGTCATCAATAGTTCAGGTGAATATGTTCACAATAAAAGTTTGAATATTGCCCGTATCGAAGGGCGTTTCAGCGCATTGCGACGTGGGTATTTTAATTTGGTACGACAAATTCCAATCATCGGAAAACGGAAAAAACCATTCCGGGCCTTAAATGGAGTTACGTTGGAAATAAAAACCGGTATGTTTGGGTTGCTTGGACCTAACGGTGCAGGAAAATCAACGATGATGCGCATCATTTGCGGGATTCTTGAACAGAGTTACGGCAAAATATGGATCAATGGTCTCGACACTCAAAAATACCGCGAAGAATTGCAGGGATTGATTGGTTACCTGCCGCAGGCTTTTGGCACTTACGAAAACATGTCGGCATGGGAATTCCTCGATTATCAGGCGATTTTGAAAGGCATAAAAGATACAAAATCCCGTGATGAGCGAATTGATTATGTTTTGAAAAGTGTACACATGTTTGAACGCCGAAACGATAAAATCGGGGCTTTTTCGGGTGGTATGAAACAGCGAATTGGGATTGCGCAAATCCTTTTAAACCTGCCACGGATATTGGTAGTTGATGAACCGACAGCTGGTCTTGATCCACGCGAAAGGATTCGTTTCCGAAACCTTTTGGTAGAACTTAGCCGCGAAAGGATTGTGATTTTTTCAACGCACATTATCGAAGATATTTCGAGTTCGTGTAACCAGGTCGCAGTAATTAACCGTGGTGATTTAAAGTATTTCGGAACACCCGTCGATATGTTAAGCATGGGCGAAGGTTTTGTTTGGCAATTTACAATCCCGGCAAAAGAGTTTGACAATATTGCCAATAAAAAACTGATTGTACACCACATGCGCGATGGCGAAAATATAAGGGTGCGCTGCCTGTCGATGGACAAACCGCAGGATAATGCAGTGAATGTTTCGCCACATTTGGAAGACGCCTATTTGTGCCTATTGAAAGATTTCAAAAAACAGAAAAGAGATGAGTAAAACAGCTAACATAAAAAACCAACTGATCATTGCAACACGGATGATCAGGTACAACCTCAAAATAATTTTTGCCAACCGGTTTATCTGGTTTCTGGTTTCGGCATTTGCATTTTTTGCATTTTTTGCCATTCAGTCGGTAATCAACAGAAACAATATTGTCGATGGGACAATATACAACCTGCTTATATTTCCGGGGATCCTGCTCATATTTTACCCTTCAGCTTTTGGTATCCAAAACGACGATGATTCACGGATGCTGGAAATTTTATTCGGGATTCCCAATTACCGCTACAAAGTATGGTTGGTGCGGCTCATCATGATTTATGTGTTGATCTTTTTCATTATCCTGCTATTTGCAAGTGTTGCATCGGTTGTGTTGTATAAAATCAACATTATCGAAATGTCTTACCAGTTAATGTACCCCATAGTTTTTATGGGTTCCATGGCATTTATGTTTTCAACGCTTGTAAAAAACGGGAACGGAACAGCCGTTGTAATGGTTTTAATAGGGGTTGCACTAATAATTCTTGCTGATAATCTGGAGCGTTCACAATGGAATGTATTCCTGAACCCATTTGAAATTCCCAGCAACATGAACCAGGTTATCTGGGCCGGCATCATCTCAAAAAACCGTATTTTCCTTGGTGTTGGAATGTTGGTATTTATTCTATATGGGTTATTTAACCTGCAAAAACGGGAGAAGTTTGTATAATGGGAGGCGGACTTTCCAAAGTCCGTCATCTGCTTGATATAGGAAAGTCAAAGTCCCTTTAGAGAACCGTTCTCTCTTTGATGAAATGTAGCGTGTTTTTATTACTAACGTTCTTTGTTCAGCAAAAGAACGGTTCTTTTTGGTAGATGTTTTGCACCGGTGCTTTATCACGATAATAATGAAGTAAGTATGGATTTTTAGCTTT
>JBBQPP010000326.1:0-5033 GCA_038217255.1 Bacteroidales bacterium
ACCGGTGGCACCATCCCTATACAACATTACCCTACAGCAGTTGGAGATAAAATTAAAGGTGTTTTTGATACAAAGCTTATGGATGATAATGATGTCCTATACCATGTAAGAGGAGAATTCAACGTAAAAAGAAGAAAAGAATAATTAAACCAAGAGAACAAAAGTTTTGAAAAAAATAATGCCGGGTAAAAAAAATAATCTAAATAATTATGAAATATAAATCTATCATATTAACAACGCTGATATCTGCTACAATTTTTTTTGCAACCTTAAATGTATGTGCCCAAACGGTTAACGATTATAATCTGTTGCCCGGCCCGGAATTGATTCTTCCGGTTGGAGAGAGTACTAATTTTAAAATTTACTGGAGTGATACTATCAGCACGCCTAAATTTGGAACAGCAACCCAATTTTCAAATGTAACACCGCCGAAATGGACATTAGACGGAAAACCTTCTAATTCACCCGCAAATGCCGAAGGACACCTAACGGCAGGTTTGACCTTTGACAAAGCCACCTTTACCGCTCCGGATAAAGTCCCCAAAATAAACCCGGTAACCATTGCTGTAAAATTTAAAGCTAACGACAGCACTAAAGAAGAAGTTACGTTGGTTTGCAATGTAAAAATCGTAGATCCCGGACAGAACTGGTATTTTGCCTATATCGGCACTAAATCATCAAGGGAAACTATCAGGTCCTCTTTTCGCGATTTCACAAAAATAACAAAAGCGACAGGTTCAGCTTCAATGCTTGTTAAGGCATCCCCGCCACAAAACGGTTATATAATCATCAATACGGAACAGGGCGACCAGGTAATCAAGCCAATGGTGAATGGTATCTATACTTTTCAATTAACCGACATTTCAAAAGCATCCAATGGCAATGTAGACGAAAAGATCGCAAGAAACTATGCAGGAACCCCTGCTCACGGCCAAGGCCTCCTCTTTGAATACAATCCAACATTGAAAGGATACAAAGGTGGGCTGGAGGGTGCAGGAATTTCATTCGATGTTACAGGTACGGATGAATACTGGACGCAAGATGCAAATTCTTTTAATTTAATAAAGACGATTGACAAAGCAAATGAAAAATCTTATGACGGAATTCTCCTGGGCAGCGATGCCGATAATATAAAAAAAATAAAACATGGCTTTTCCATTGAATTCAGCCAGTCGAAAGATACCTCATACACCAATTTTTCAGGCAAGCATACGTTGATTTCAACCGAAAAATATCACGCAGTACTTCTTTGGGTAAATAAAGAATGAAAAGGAAAATATGAGGGTTGCCAACCTTTCGAAAGGTTGGCAACCCCGAACAAAAAATAGTAACCATATAAAAAACAAAATCATGAAAAAGAAAATTCAACTTCTACTTCCCGCCATCATTTCTTCACTATCGCTCCTTTGCTTTTGTAGCGCTTCTTATGCACAGACTGCCGATAACTCCATAAAAATAAGCGGCGGAGAATTTGGAAGCGGCCAGACATTTGTTTTTCCTGATGAAGGTAAAGCCATGAACCAGGCATTTTATCATGCAACGTCTGACAAAAGAATTACAGTTCAGCTCAACAACAACGAGGTGAAATACAAAGGGAAAGAAATCAGCCTGGGCGTATTGATAAACCTGAAAGATCCAAAAGGTGCGGGCATCTACAAGCTTGCCCCTAAGTTTGCCAATGGAGACGTGGCGGTACAAATCGGCGCAGACGAAGGCATCGCAGGGCACGTCATCGCATCCATTACCGCAACTGTAAACCTGACTGCTTTTGGAGGGAAAGGCACTTTTGCAATTGGAACATTTTCCGGGAACTTTTTTGAAGTGGTAGATGGCAAAAAAATAGATTACCAGGTGAGCGGAAAATTTAAAGTGTATCGGATTGCCTGATGATGAGAACTAAAAATTTTAAATCATCTATTTTTTTTAACGATAGTAAACGAACAAATAGAATAGATTTTTATTTTCTATTTTTCGGAATAGGATCAAAAATTTTCAAAGATTATACCACACTTCTTTACAGCAAACAAACACCCGCCTGAACGAATTCCCGCCAGAATGATTCTTTCGGGCTGGCATTCGGGCAGGAATATCTCCAATTCCTATTTTCTTCCCTCCCCCAAAAATCAACCATTTATACGATTGTCCATTATTGTATTTTATTATTTATTTACAAAAGGTAACATAGCTACAAAATATTTATAAAAAAGAAAAAGAAAATACATTTTCCAAAACGGGTCAATATTATTTCAGGACAATTTCACCGATCGATTTATCACGGCATGTAATTTTTAATGAATCAACAACCATGTTTAAAAACAAAAAAATAATTACACTTTTAGCATTATCATTTCTTATAACGCAATTTACAAATGCTCAAAGCGACCGCAGTCCAACACCTGCAGAAAAAAATGTTATTCTCAAAGCGGTGAATGCCGTTGTTCCCATTATTGACAGGTTTCAAAATAAAGACTGGCAAAAAACGAAAGGTGGAGCAGATGAGCCTGAAGATTATTCTGTACAAAAACATCCGGATGTAGTGATGGGCGTAGCTCCATTTAACGATTGGAATTTTACCATACCTGAAGGATCTGACAAGTATAATAAAATTGTAAAACCATATTTGGATAAAATGGCTGCCAACCCTCCGGATGGATCCAATCAAAAATTAATAGACGAATATGACAAGGAAGGAGCCAAAATGGAAGAGTGGTCAAACGTGAATGTAAGGGTATTTGTAAATATAAAAAACCTCCCGATAAAACCTCCGCATGGCGCCGTTGATTTAAAAATACCCGGAACTTTTTTTTCTTACAAGGAACCCGCAACGGGCGATAAAACCATTGGCGGAGTGGATCACAGCAAAAGTAGTTATGTATTGGCTTTCGGCAATTGGAGTACAGCAAAACTAATGAACGATAATTACCAATTTCATTTCACACATCCATTAGCGACGCCGTATTTAGAAAATATAGTGATCCTCATTTACGGTGCGCCGGACAGGGTGCAGGAAATATTGCACAATACCGATTGGAAGAAAATTAATGAGGGATTAACATTGTAGATTTTTTTATAAGTGAACAGCAATGGATAAACGAAAAGGAATATTTGGAAAGATGAGATACAGTAAACTAAGAAATATTTCAGATTCCTGATTTTTTTTGAATTAAAAAATCAATCATTTATACGATTGCCAAGTATCGTATTTTATTATTTATTTACCGAAAATAAAAACTCAAAAAAAACCTTGAAATGATAAATATAAAATGACAAGAACCATAAATATTTACGGCGAAAAAAGCAATGTAGAAAAAATGGGGAAGCTCATTAATGTGGAGAAGATGAATAAAGAAATTGGAAAAAATTAAAACTCTTATGAAAAAATTTATTAGCCTGTTATTCTTTTTATTACTTGTAATGTTAACTCATGCGCAGATGGCAGCTAACGCTCAGAAAATGATGGAGGAAGCCAAAGCAAAAATGAAAGCAATTCAATCGAACCCGGAGATAGCAGCGAAGATGAAGATGGCGCAGCATATGGTGGATAGTCTCAACAACAATTCTACACTTCAGTCAAAGATGAGTGAACAACAGACTCTATTGGATTCCCTGAAGGAAAAATATCCTGAACTGGCTAAATATAATATGCCTCAGATGGGACAGTTTAAAATGCCTGCAATGCCTAATTTTGATTCACTCAACTTACAGCTTGACCAATCGGTCCAACGATTAGAATCGCTCAATAATGCAATAGACCAGACCACACCAAAGCTCAATCTCTTCCATCATGCAGACAAACTTCACAAACTCTCCAAAACCCAAATTCTGGAAATAGCCCAACAGCAACTGGGTACAGCCAGTAAAAAGGTAAACTCTTTATTGCTGGGCTCGCTCAAAAAAATGGTAGAAGATACGAGTACAAATGTAGCGACAACAGGTGCTTTTATCCTTGCTTCCGGGGGTGATAAAAATGTGGCTGTTTTCCTTATCTGTTCGCGCATTCTTCAAAAACCTGAAGATGAATGGGCATCTAATGATTTGGGCGTTTATTTCAGGGATATGAAAGATTATGAACAATCACTGCAATGTTATTTTTACGCCAATGCTTTGGATACGGAAAGGAATACGGCGATTAATACCAACATTGGTTGGGCTTCGGCTTATTATGGTGATTTTGAAACCGCACTAAAATATTTTGACAAGGCATTAGCCATCAATACCGATTTTCAAAGTGCTAATGAAGGCAAAGCCCTGGTTGCATACGCTAAGGGTGATATAGCTGCCTTGTTTCAATGCCTGGCTAAAGAAATTAAGTATGTGGGTGGAACAGGCGGCCCCTCCACAAGTTTTACTAAGGTAGCATGCAAGGCCGCGATTGATAAGATGAATCAGGAAACCGGCAAAGCCCCTTCCGAAGACCATACCTTTGACAATAACCTGCCGGATGAGGCACCCAACACACCTCCCGGCGCTGACGTGGACGATGTAACCTTGTCACAATTTAAAAAAATATTTGTGGCTAAACCTGAAGAAATTGCAATGGCAATTGCATTTGGTGTCAAGCAATTAGACTTGACTCGCAAACAGTTAGCACAGGAAAGTAAAAATCTAACTGCTCAATTGCTCACACTTAAACCTTTGGGGCAAAAGCCGTATATTGATGAAGAAGGTTATGTTATTTATCCAAGCAATTTTGAAAAATATGTCATTCCGCTTACGCCAATTAAAATCAGTTATGATAACAGAATTCAATGGTGGCAAAAGAAATTTTACGAAAAGTTGAACCCCTTTTCTATGGATGTGCATCAACACGATCAGGATTTAGAGAATAAATACTTTACGGAACTAGGAGGGTGTCCTGATCCTGATGATTATCATTGCGATAGGAGGGTAAGCTGCAAATGGGTGCCTATAATATACCATTCAAAAAACAGCGATTTAGAAGCTCTTTCACAAATGTGGGACGAATATTACCATCATGATTTTAGTGCGGTTAATTGGTATTTGAAAGCAACTGCTCCATTTATCAGCAGAGT
>JBBQPP010000327.1:0-5033 GCA_038217255.1 Bacteroidales bacterium
TCATTGGAACAATCCTTTACACAATATATTTATATACCTTGGATGGACTATTCAGGCCACATCCTAAATGAAGCGGTTGACTATTTATCTCTTATCACTAATAATTGTTATGATGCAGAGATTGTAGAAAAAGTACATGGAATTTTATATCAGTATAAACAATTACAAAATAGAAATCCCGAAATTAAAAAATTACTTGTTTACAATGAAAAACAAGAAAAGTTGAAGTTAGGGGATATTATTCAAGAGTCAAAACCAACGGTTGTATTATTTGCATCAGATTTTAGAATGTGGGCACTTAGCCTGGAAAATGATTCAAAGGAGAATCCTGAAATAAATTTTTTAAGAGTTGCTCAGGCTAGTAGTGCAAGAGAGTGGATTGAATATAATGAATTAGCAAAACCAGAAGTTCCTTCTTTTTTATATTTAAATGACAGTATTCCAATGGAAGATATATTCTTGAAATCAAGCGTTTTAGCTGTCTTTAATAAAAAAGGAGAACTTATAAATTATACGAACGATATTAAATCTGCTATAAAACTCGCTAAACAAAGTCTCGAAGAAAAAAAAGAACTCAATAAATCACAACTAAAAATAATTATTTGGGTTTTGGGAATGTTGATTCTTATCGCCTTAGTAGTTTTCGCAATATGGAAATGGAGGGTTCAACAGCGTTTTCGAAAGGAAGCTCAAATCCGAAAACTTCGTGAATTGGAATTAACTGCAATTCGTTCGCAGATGAATCCCCATTTTCTTTTTAACTGTCTCAATTCGGTGCAAAACTTAGTTCAGCAAAACAAGGGCCGCGAGGCCCATTTGTATTTATCCGACTTTGCCGGATTGATTCGGAAAGTTTTGCAAAACTCAGAGAAAGAAGAAGTTTCGCTGGCCGAAGAACTTGAAATGACGGAACAGTATTTAAACTTAGAAAAACTGCGTTTCGAATTTGATTTTGAAATTCAGGTAGAACGGGGAATTGATATCAATAATACTATGGTACCAAGTATGTTATTACAACCTTTTGCCGAAAATGCGGTTATTCATGGATTACAAAATAAACCGGAGAACCGGCAATTGAAAATTGAGGTAAAGAAAGGCAAAGACAGAGGCAGAAGCCAAGGTGGAGTAAAAGGCATTGTAATCAGTATTGAAGATAATGGAATTGGCCGCGAAGCAGCACAAAAACTCGCTGCCGAAAAAAATGGGAAAGGCACAAAACTGATAAAAGAACGGCTGGAAATCCTTCAGCAAAAACAAGGCGAAAAATACAATTTGGAAACCTTTGATTTAACTGGTGAAGAAACCGGAACGAGAGTGGAGATTTTTATTCCGGAGGAAAAGTAAATAAAGTTTGCTACTTAAGAATCCAAATCAATTAACAACAAATATTAACAATTAAAACAGAAATTAACATAACAAACAGGTTCTTTGGGAAATTTAACTTTGGGTATCAAGTTTTTTAACTTTTGTTTAATAGCAATTTTTTATGATTGTTTCACCTTTACTGCAAATAACTTAAAATCAATAATTATGAACTTTAAACAACCAATCGTATTCTTGTTTTGTGCATTTGCAATTCAGTTTTCACAAGCTCAGTCCAACCTTAAAATCGGACATGTAAACATTCAGGAAATTGTACAAAAACATCCTTCTGCGGATAGTCTAAGAAAAGTTTTAGATTCGGAAACAAAAGAGATGGAGAATCTTTATAACGAGATGATAGTTGAACATGATTCCAAACTCGGTGTTTTTGAAAATGAAAAAGCGGGGTATTCAGAATTTGTGAGAAATTCAAAAGAAAAAGAACTGATTGAAATGGCACAAAAAATACAGGAATATAATCAAACAGCTCAGCAACAATTACAGAGACGAAATATGGAGCTTTTAAAACCAATTTATGATCAGATTAATACATTGATAGAACAGATATCCAAACAAAATAATTTTACCTATATTTTAGAAATGAGCAATGGCGCAATCGCTTATGCAGCGTCGAACAGTGAGAATATAACACCACTTGTTTTGGAAAAATTGAAAAAGAAATAAGGTTTGAAATGACTGTGCACAGTAGACATTAAAGTTGATATTGTTGAGAATTAAAATTTAAAATAATTTTTCAGTAGATTTGTAAAAAAGCATGAAATGGAAAATTTAGTGATAGAAAATAAGGGAAACCAGATGATTTTGAAATTAAATAGGAGGGGATTTGACAAAGACTATTTAATATCGCTGGTTAAGCGGCTTCAAATGGAAGATTTAGCCAGCAAATCAAAATTCAAAACTGATATTCTTACAATTGCTGAACAGATTAATCAAGATTGGTGGGATTCAAATAAAACTCAATTCTTAAAAAGAGTTAAGAAATGATTCAAAATGCAGTTGTTGTTGATACCAATCTGATTTTTTCGGCATTGATACCAAAAGCTTCAAAAATCAGAGAATTACTTTTTGAAAGAAATATCTCCTTTTACTCTCCAAATTTTTTAGTAACTGAAATTTATAAACACAAAGATAAATTACTAAAAAACTCAAAATTAAGTGAATCTGAATTCTACCTGTACTTTAACGAAATAATTGAACAGATTAAGTTTGTCCCAATGGATTTTATTAGCATTGAAAGTAGGCAAATTGCTTATGATTTATGCAAAGATGTTGATGTAAAAGACACACCGTTTGTTGCCCTTGCAATAGAATTAAAATTACCACTTTGGACTGGTGATAAAAAACTAAAAGAAGGATTAATTTCAAAAGGTTTTAATGATTTTTTCAAACAGATGACATGAAAATATCAAATGAATATCAAATCCATCATAGTTGACGACGAAAAACATGGCCGCGAAAATCTCGCCGGAATTCTGAAACAGAACTGTCCTGAAGTGGAATTACTGGGAGAAGCTAACTCGGTGGATACAGCTATTTTACTTATCCAGGAATTCAATCCCGATTTGATTTTTCTCGATATTGAAATGCCCCGTGCAAACGGTTTTCAATTGTTGGAACATTTTAAAGATTTCAGGTTTGAAGTGATTTTTGTAACTGCTTACGGAAATTATGCCATAAAAGCCATTCGATTTTCGGCTGCTGATTATATTCTAAAACCCATCAATTACCATGATTTAAAAACGGCGGTTGAAAAGGTAGCCAACCGTATTCAGCAAAAACAGGAAAACCTGCGAATGAAACAACTGGTTTACAACCTCAGTCAGCCCGGCGACCCGAGGATTGGATTACCTACCGGCGACCGCATAGAATTTATCGAAGTACGAAAAATAATCCGTTGTCAGGGTGAAGGAAACTATTCGCACATTTATTTTGAAGGGAATAAACACTTACTGGTAGCTAAAACATTGGTTGAGTTTGAAGATTTACTGCAGGAACATTCCTTTATCCGCACTCATAAAACACATTTGGTGAATTTGAAACACGTTGTTGCGTATTTAAAAACTGACGGCGGAACTTTGCAACTTTCCAACGGCGATACCGTGGCAATTTCGCGTCGCAGAAAAGAAGAAGTTCAGAAAATGTTGAAAGTGAAATAGGGACAAAAATAATTCAAAAGGATGCCATCCATATTTTTCACAAATTATAAGGATAGCATCCTTAATAATCACAGCTGTATCTCCAGCGCCTTATCAATCAAAAAAGCCTTGATTTCTTCCTCTTTTGGTGCAGGCACAACAAATTCAACGGGTTCGGCATAATTGATATCGGCAAAATAGCTCAATTGCGCCCTAAATTGTTTTGGCGAAAATAATTGTTCATAAATCTGGATTGCCCTTTCCGAAATCTGATTGATAGTGAATCTATCACGTATCAAAAAATACAAATCTACATAGTCTTTCCATTTCGAACTTCGCCCCAAAGCATAAGCTTTCATCGCCGCCAAATCTAATAATTCGGGCATTTTTAAGGTATTTTCAAAAATTAATGGTGCTTTAATTGCGAAAGGAAATTCATAAAATGTAAACTTAACATTCGAAATGGTTACATTCAGTTGTTCAGAAACCCTTCGAGTAACAGCAAATGGAAAACCCGAATCTTCAATTTTAGTAATTAGAGCTTTGGGTCGAATTGGTTTAAACTTAAAAAAATCAAAATCAATGGATCGCCTATGACCAATTTGAAGTGCAATTGCTGTACCTCCAACAAGATAAAACTCCTTCTGAAATTGTTTTACGAAAGCTAATAGTTCTATTTGCTCTTTACTTAAAACTTCTTTATGCATATTTTTTAAAAAACAAATCAAAATAATTAAAAATCTCGGGAAAATAATTGAGTTTTTGACGACCGGTTGCATTGTAAAAAGCTTTGGCTGCATTTTTTACCCCCAAAATCCTGAACAACTCTTTTACAGCCTCCATGTCGCCATAATTCAGGATAAATTCCACCAAAATTTCATGGTCAATATCCTCCTTTTTATCATCGGGAATGTACCAGAAAAGATTGCTGTGTTTTCGTATAAATGCTTTTATTTCAGGACTGTTCATCGTGTTTCGATTGTACACAAATATAGTTAAAACAAGCTTAAAATCGATGCTGTGCGACTTCTTTATTTCGAACCAAAGGCATCCTTTTCGATACGATCAAAAACGTAATTTAAACTGCATATCATCAATCTCTTTTCGATGTCTTTCTTCCTCTTCTTTCTTCTCCTGTGCTTTCTGTTTGGCTAATTGCTCCCTTTTCTCTTTATCCAGGAAACTTCCCTTTTCTCTTTCCTGTTTCTCTCTTTTTTCTAAAATATTTTTTTCGTCTTTTAAATTTGCCAACCTTAACTTTTCATCCCTGAGCTGTTCCATTCTTAGTTTATATTCCAATATATATTTTTCCTGCTCGGCTGCAAATCTGGGATTTGACTTTCTAAGTTCCTCATTGTCATCCATCAAATTATCGATTAACCGTTCTTGCTTTTCCTCTTCGCTTAGTTTTTTTGCAATATCCATTCCCGTGAATTCGTAAATATTTACCCATTTATCTTCTACAAAAACTGATAACCCAGGATTGATGCAATAATAACCCCGTTCAATCCGGAT
>JBBQPP010000328.1:0-5023 GCA_038217255.1 Bacteroidales bacterium
AGGAGTTTATTTGTGATACCAGCAAACGAATTCTGCTCTTGTATCAATGTTGGAATTTTACTGTTTGAAGCCGCCCTCAATAACGGACCGCTTGCGTATCCTCCAACACCAATGGCAATTTCGGGTTTAAAATCTTTTACAATTTTATTTGCCATTGACGTACTTTGCATCAATCGTTTAAAAAATGTAAATGTTTTCAAGCTTGGTTTTCTCGGAAATCCCATTATTGGCAATCCAATAATGGTATATCCGGCGGCAGGAATTTTTTCCATTTCCATTCGTCCCAATGCGCCAACAAACAAAATTTCGGCATCGGGATACCGATTTCTGATTTCATTTGCTATCGAAAGGGCCGGAAAAATATGCCCGCCTGTTCCGCCACCACTTAATATGACTTTTTTAATACTCATTTTTTCATTTCTTCGTCTTCGTCTGGTGCGTTTACTTGTATCGGTTTTTTCTCAACTTCGCTGTCAACTTCATTTAGGTGGCTGACACTCAAAATACAACCAAAAGCTATGGACGTAAAAAGCAACGAAGTACCGCCCAAACTTATCCAGGGCAGCGGTTGCCCGGTTACCGGTAAAACCCCGCTCGAAACGCCTACATTTATCATCGCCTGATAAACCATTACAAGCGACAATCCGATTACGACAAAAGCCGGGAAAGTTCGCTTCGACTTTCGGACGATAATTATTCCCCTGAAAAAGAAAATCAGGTAAAGGAAAATTACCCCGGCACCGAAAATCAATCCATATTCTTCAACTATAATTGCAAAAATAAAATCATTGTATGCCGCTGCCATATAATTACTTACGTCGGATTGTCCCGGGCCTTTGCCAAAAATACCGCCCGAATAAATGGCAAGTTTTGCATAATCGGCTTGTGTTACGCCCTGTTCAGAGCTTGGATCGCCATGCATAAATCTTTCTATACGACCTTTTATAGTGTGAATTCTACCAACGCTATCAGGTACTATATCGGCAAGAAAATAAATAGCAACAACTAACGCAACTCCAGCAGCAAATACTAATAACATATAACGGATTGGGATTCGCCCCACAAACATCATGGAAATAATTGTTGCAAAAATCAGTGCTGAAGTGGAGAAGTTTGACATAAGAATCAGTGTGCAAACCAGCCCCGTGTAAATCATTATTTTTTTGAATGCGGCAGTTAAATCTTCGCTCGTTTTCTGTTTCTTCCCCAAGACTTTTGCCGTAAAAAGTATTAATGAAATTTTTGCCAATTCGGCGGGCTGAAATGAGAAAATCCCTAAATTAAAAGTTCTTCCGGTTCCCTTTAAGATTCCTGCAAATTTTAAAACTACCGCTGCCATCAACAATAAAATACTTCCGTAAAGCAGGTAATTGGCTGCAATCGAATAAAATTTCACAGGGAGGACGTTCACCATTAAAAGTATTACACCCAGTCCCGCACCAATAAAAAATACCTGGCGAATAAGATAATGCATCGTATTTCCACCATGCACGCGATATGCCAGTGCACCGGTTGCGCTGTAAACAATCAACAGCGATAACAACGATAACAATATCAGCACTATCCAGATTACACGGTCGCCCTTAAAGTATTTTAAGATTGAGGTTTCCATTACAAATTCCTAACTTTTTGTTTAAATTGAGTTCCTCTGTCTTCGTAATTTTCGAATAAATCGAAACTTGCACAAGCAGGCGAAAGCAAAACAGTGTCGCCATTTCTTGCCAAATAATATGCGGCTTTCACAGCTTCGTCCATGCTTGAGACATCAACAATATTTTTAACAACACCCTTAAAAGCATCATGTATTTTTTGGTTGTCTTTTCCCAAACACACAATTGCTTTTACTTTTTCTTTTGCCAATCCTTTCAGCATTGAATAGTCGTTTCCTTTGTCAACCCCGCCTGCAATCCACACAATCGGTTTTCCGATACTTTCCAACGCATACCAGGTAGAATTCACATTTGTAGCTTTCGAATCGTTTATAAACTCAATTCCGTGTACTTTCAGAAAACGCTCCAAACGGTGTTCAACCCCTGCGAAATTTGAAAGGCTTTCGCGCAATTGTTCGTTGCGGATTTCCAAAATCATACTTGCAATCCCGGCGGCCATTGAATTGTAAGTGTTGTGTTTCCCTTGTACTGCAAGATCCAGAATAGACATAATGAATTGGTTTTTGTGTATGTTAATTACTATTTGTTCGTTTTTTACTCCTGCCGAATTTTCGCCTGGTTCGCCCAGGCTAAATTGAATTATTGCAGGTGCGATATTTCTTTTGTTGATTTCGTTTTGAGTGACTTCATCATCGCCACAAACAACGAAAAAGTCGTTTTTTGTTTGATTTTGAATGATGCGGAATTTCGAATCGATATAGTTTTGAAAATCGTAGTTATAACGGTCGAGGTGGTCGGGCGTAATGTTCATCAAAATTGCAATGTCAGCCCGGTAATCATACATTCCGTCAAGCTGAAAACTGCTGATTTCGATTACATAAACGTCATATTCTTCTTCGGCCACCTGCCATGCAAAACTTTTCCCTACGTTTCCGGCCAATCCAACATTCAAACCTGCATTTTTCAGAATGTGGTACAACAGCAAGGTTGTAGTTGTTTTGCCATTACTGCCTGTTATGCAAATGGTTTTTGCGTTTGTATATCTCCCTGCAAATTCAATTTCTGAAATAACAGATATACCGGCTTCTTTAAGCTGAACGATTAATGGAGCTTTGTCAGGAATTCCCGGACTTTTTACCACCAATTCAGCTTTCATGATTTTTTCGGTCGAATGTTTTTCTTCTTCAAAATCGATTTTATAATTTGAAAGAACGTTTTTGTATTTCTCTTTAATTTTGCCCATGTCGGACAAAAAAACGTTGTAACCCTCTTTTTGTGCAAGAATTGCAGCGCCCACGCCACTTTCGCCACCACCTAATATTGCAATTCTGTTTTTCAAGCTACCTCATTTTTAATGTTGCTATCGTTAATACAGCCAGTATTATCCCCACAATCCAAAAGCGACTGACAATTTTTGGTTCAGGAATCCCTTTTTTCTGAAAATGGTGGTGGATCGGGCTCATCAAAAACACACGCCTTCCTTCTCCATATTTCCTTCTTGTGTATTTAAACCAGCTTACCTGAATCACCACTGAGAGATTTTCGATAACGAAAATTCCACACAAAAGAGGGATCAAAATTTCCTTTCGGATGATGATTGAAAACACGGCCAAAATGCCGCCCAATGCCAAACTTCCTGTGTCGCCCATAAACACCTGGGCTGGGTAGGAGTTGTACCACAAAAAACCAACGGTTGCCCCAATAAAAGCTGCTATGAAGACTGTCAGCTCGCCAATATTAGGTATATACATGATATTCAAGTAATCAGCATAAATTATATTACCGCTAACATAAGCCAGTACCCCTAAAGTTGCACCGCTGATAGCAGAAGTACCTGTTGCAAGCCCATCCAATCCGTCGGTTAAATTTGCTGCATTCGATACTGCTGTGATTATCAAAATAATCGCAAGTGCATAAACAATCCATTTCAACCAAGATGATGATTTACCTGCAAAAGCCACTAACCACTCGTAATTGAATTCGTTCTGCTTTACAAACGGAATGGTCGTGATTGTTGATTTTACGTCTTCTGTAACATATTGAACCTTTTGTTCCCCGGTTACGGGATCGACCAAAATTTCCTGCAAATTCTGTCCGTTTTCGTCTTTCACATGTTCGCGGACTTTCACGTCACTGCTGACAAAAAGAGTTAGTGCAACTATCAACCCAAGAGTAACTTGCCCTAGTATTTTAAATTTACCGGCAAGCCCTTTTTTGTTTTTCAGGAAAACTTTTATGTAATCATCTACAAATCCGATAAAACCAAGCAACACTGTGGTAATTAGCATCAGAATCACATATATATTATTGAGCCGTGCAAAAAGTAGGGTAGGGATAATAATTGAAGTGAGGATTATCAACCCGCCCATTGTTGGCGTCCCTTTTTTTTGCATTTGGCCTTCGAGCCCCAAATCGCGGACTACTTCGCCAATTTGTTTTTCTTGTAATATCCTTATGATTTTTTTACCAAAAACTGTGGCAATAAAAAGGGAGGTAATAATTGCAGCGGCAGCCCGGAAAGTGATGCCGGGGATCATCCCGAGACCCGGTATATCATATCCAGCCAATAAGTTATATAACCAATATATCATATTTTTAGTTTTTAGTTATTGATGCCAAAGCAATTTTCAATTTCCTCTTTATCATCGAAATGGTGCTTTACACCATTTACTTCCTGGTAGTTTTCGTGCCCTTTTCCTGCAATCAATATTATGTCGCCGGGCTGTGCGAGCATTGCAGCGGTTTTAATTGCTTCCCTCCTGTTTTCTATTGAAAGCACTTTGCTCCTGAATTTCGTGTCAATACCCGCTTCCATGTCTTTTATTATTTGGGCTGGGTTTTCAGTACGCGGATTATCGGAAGTGAGTATAACTCTATCACTTGCCAAAACTGCCTCGTGTGCCATTTCGGGGCGTTTGGATTTGTCGCGGTCGCCGCCAGCACCAACCACCGTAATTACTTTTTCGTTTCGTGTCCTGATTTCGGTAATTGCACCAAGTACATTTTTCAATGCATCGGGCGTGTGCGCGTAATCAATGATTGCAAGTTTTCCGTCGAGACTGCGCACTGTTTCAAACCTTCCCTGAACAGGTTGCAGATCGCTGATGATTGTTAAAACTTCCTCTTTATTTTGACCTAACTGGATTGCGGTTGTGTAAACAGCCAACAAATTTGATGCATTGAATTTCCCAACAAACCGCGTCCAAGTTTCGCTGCCGTCCATATTCAGCAACATTCCGTCGAAATGATTTTCGATTACTTTGCAATGAAAATCGGCTACTGAGCGGGTTGAAAAAGTTATTTTTTTTGCCGCTGTATTCTGCAACATTACAAGTCCGTTTTTGTCATCAACATTTGTAACTGCAAATGCTTTTTCTGAAAGGCTATCAAAAAATGCCTTTTTAGCTTTAATA
>JBBQPP010000329.1:0-5014 GCA_038217255.1 Bacteroidales bacterium
TAATCAGTTCCTCTTTTCCGATTTCCTGTAAATACTTGTCTAAAGAGGCACTTTCACGGTTAGTGATTGACTTTGTGATCTTTAGCTGTCTCATATAATTTTCTTAAAAAACGTGCAAATATAGAACTTTAAACCTTAACCGTCAAAGAGAAATTTTGTTTAATTTTTAATTAATAATTAGTTAAGATATTATGTTTTAAAATGCTTATTCTACGCCGAAAACAAAATATGCAGGTTCTCCGTTGGGATAAATCCCCTCAACCAAAATTCCGCCTTTGGCATAACTTAATTCTCTTTTAAAATCTTTTACCTCGAAAATGGGTTTTTTGTTCACGTTGGTAATGATAAAGCCCTCTTTCATACCAGAATTTTTGAGCTTTCCTTTATCTAATTTTGTGATTTTTATACCATTATTTATTTCTAATTCTTCTTTCTCCTTGTCGGAAACAACTACAAATTCTGCGCCAAGAGTTAAATTGTTATCGCGCACAATCTCCGTGTCTCCGTTTTTGTTACGCAAGGTTACATTAAATAGTTTCTTTTCACCATCGCGGATTACAAGTACATCAACTTTATCGCCCGGTCGGTACTGGCTAATTTTTTCCTGTAGCCCGCCCGTTGTTTTAATTGGTAATCCATCTACCTGTACAATCACATCTTTTTCTTTTATACCCGCACTTCTGGCTGCTCCGTTTTCAGGAACGCCGCCAACTAAAACTCCTTCAACCTTGTCAAGATTCAATTCTTTTGCTATATCTGCGTTAACATCTTTAATATTTACACCCAATAAAGCACGTTGAACTTCGCCATATTTTTTTAAATCGTCGATAACTTTTTTTACTATCGTAACCGGAACTGCAAAAGAATAACCTGTATATGAACCGGTTTCTGATGCAATTGCAGAATTAATTCCCACAAGGTTGCCTTGTTGATTTACCAGTGCTCCACCACTATTTCCGGGATTTACTGCTGCATCTGTTTGAATATATGATTCAATGGATAATTGATCATCATTAATTCCAAGGTTACGCGAAAGTGCACTTACAATACCTGCCGTAACAGTAGAGGTGAGATTGAAAGGATTTCCAACGGCAAGCACCCATTCTCCAAGTTTCAATTCGTTTGAGTTACCGAATGTAAGAAATTGCAAATCTTTAGCATCAATTTTTAAAAGTGCAATGTCTGTTGATGGATCTGCACCTATCATTTTCGCTTCAAACTCACGTTTGTCATTTAGAATTACTTTTATGTTTTGCGCATTATCAATAACATGATTATTTGTTACAATATAGCCGTCTTCTGATAGAATTACACCGGAACCGAATCCTCTGGCCAACTGTGGTTGCTGATTTCTAAGCCCAAAAAATTCGTCAAATGCCGGATTTCCTGTTGACCAACCGCCACCACGTACCGATTGTGTGGCAATATGCACAACCGAATGTATTGATTTTTCGGCGGCAAAAGTGAGGTCGGGCAATTGAACACCGCTATCGGAAGCAAGTGTTGCGTATTTCATGGGTTGTTTTTCGGTAATTGTAACTACCTGTTGTTTTTCAACGAATGTGCTGTAAGCCCAAACCGCAACGAAAGCTCCTGCTATTACCATCAGAAACGTAAAACCTATTTTTCTAAAATTTTCCATTTTGTTTAATTGAATGTAGTTAATTGTTTTTTATAGCGCAAATACAACGCAATTATGCTGCCACTGTTTTGTATTTACGTTTAAGAATGAAACCATTTTAACTAATTTAACAACCAGACTGTGATTTTGTTAAAAAGTTAAAATTAAAGCTGAGTGATTGATGAAATATTGTCAGCGTTTTGAAACTCTCAGTTATTTCACAGGCACCTGAAACCATTTTGAATCAAGAACAATTGGAACATAATTTGTTAAATATTCCATTGCCTCGTCCGCATTTAGAGCAACAAAATAGAGATCGCGATAAATATCTTTTGCAAACATTTCGCTGAACGAAACTTCAAACTGTTTAAAAAGATTGTCGAAAAAATGGTTTGTATTGATAAAAACAATCGGTTTTGTATGGTACTCCAGCTGCCGGAGTGTAATCACTTCAAGTATTTCCTCCAAAGTCCCGAAACCACCGGGAAGCGCAATAAAAGCATCTGAAATGTCGCGCATCCGCACTTTTCGGTTGTGCATATCGGGGGTTACAATTACTTCATGCGAATTTTTTGAAACCAGCGAACGGCCAATTAATTTTTCAGGGATTATCCCGATTGTTTTTCCCCCGGCCAAACTTGCTGAAATAGTGACCGCTTCCATTAAACCAACATTTGCCCCACCGTTGATTAACGTGTGGTTACCTTTTGCAATAAGCGTCCCAAGTTGTTTAGCCTCATGGAAATAGACTTCTTTTATCGCATTGCTTGATGATGAAAAAACGCAAATATTCATTTTTGTGGATTTTTATACGAATAAATTTTAGAATCAAGACATGAAGATAAGACGTAAAAATCCGGGATTTATCCCGGATTTTTACGTCTATGTTAAATTTAACTTTGAAGTCAAAACCGGTAAGGGTTGCGGATTCCATCCGATCCCAACTATGAACATACGGATATCCAAGACGCTATCATTTATGTCCAATAGTTTTTAAACCGCTTGCTTTAATTCGTGAATCAATATATTTCCTCAATTCCTCAAAACTCATGTTTTGGGTTTCGGCACTTATTTTATCACGTATCTCCCGCATCATTTTAACAGCGTCAAAGGATTTTTCTTTTTTAGTCTTCATAATGTAATAAATCTTTAGGACTTCGAATTTCAATCATCGGGTATCCCAATCTGTAATTGACAGAATTATACCCTTTTATTCTGTCAAGATTAACTATATGTTTAAAATTCCAGCTTGCTAAAACATCAACTCGATGAATTGTCGCAAGTGCAATATGCCTGCAATCCTCAATACTTGATTTACCCACTACTTTCTCGGATATGTATGTGTCAGCAAGTTTGATAGCTTCATTTGTTAAATGGATTCTTTCGAATTTATCAGAATTGTATCGGTACAATAAGTCTCTCACATTTTTTGGAGCAGCAGTTAATTCTAAATCGAGTAAATCAGATACAACAAAAATTATATCTCCATTTTCAAATCGTTTGAATAATCCTTGGGTAGTTTCACTAAACTCCTCATCAAAATATCCACCAACAACTGAAGTGTCTATGTAAATCCTTTGTTTCATATTTTACGAAGATACAAACATTGATAACCAAATCGAAATCAAGTTTTTAACTTGTAATGTTTATACTTTGAACTCGAACCCTGCAACCAGCAACCTGCAGCCCGAAACTTCTTACACGTCAATCCTCGCATACGTTGCATGGTCTTCGATAAACTTCCGGCGTGGTGGAACTTCATCTCCCATCAACATCGAGAAAATATGGTCGGCTTCGGCGGCGTTATCAATGGTAACTTGTTGTAATGTACGCCGTTCAGGATCCATAGTGGTTGACCAGAGTTGTTCGGCATTCATTTCTCCCAAACCTTTATAACGTTGAGTATGTACACCACTTTCGTTACCATCTGCCCATTCGTTTATTAATTGTAAACGCTGTTGGTCGTTCCAGGCATACGCTTCTTTTTTTCCTTTTTTAATCAAATAGAGTGGTGGCGCTGCAATATATAAATGCCCACCTTTAATCAGCTCGTTCATATATCTGAAAAAGAAGGTCATAATCAAAGTTGCAATGTGGCTACCGTCAACGTCAGCATCGGTCATTATCACCACTTTGTGGTATCGCAATTTTTCCATATTCAGGGCTTTGGAATCTTCTGCCGTTCCAATGGATACACCAAGTGCGGTAAAAATATTTTTGATTTCCTCGTTTTCGAATATTTTGTGTAGCATGGCTTTTTCAACATTCAGAATTTTTCCGCGCAAAGGCAGGATTGCCTGTGTCCTGCGGTTGCGGCCTTGTTTGGCTGTGCCACCTGCCGAATCTCCCTCAACAAGGAATATTTCACAAACTGAAGGATCTTTTTCAGAGCAGTCGGTCAATTTTCCTGGAAGTCCGCCCCCTGTGAGTGCGCTTTTGCGCTGCACCATTTCGCGTGCTTTGCGGGCTGCGTGGCGCGCTTGTGCTGCAAGTATTACCTTACTTACAATGGTTCGTGCATCTTTTGGGTTCTCTTCGAGGTAGTTTTTCAACATGTCGCTGACTGCCTGATCCACCGAAATACTTACTTCGGAGTTCCCCAATTTTGTTTTTGTTTGCCCTTCAAATTGGGGTTCCTGAACTTTGACAGAAATAACGGCAGTCAGTCCTTCACGGAAATCGTCGCCGCTGATATCGAATTTCATTTTCGAAAGCATTCCCGATTGGTCGGCATAGTTTTTCAGTGTGCGTGTCAATCCGCGCCTAAAACCCGTTAAATGCGTTCCTCCTTCGATTGTATTGATATTGTTGACGTAGGAATGGATATTTTCGGAATATGAAGTGTTGTATTGCAGTGCAATTTCAACAGGTATCCCGGTTTTGTCCGACGAAACGTGAATAACGTCATCAATCAGCCGAACCCGGGTTTCATCTAAGTATTCAACAAATTCTTTCAACCCTGCTTCTGAATGGAAACTGTCGGATTTAAAACTTCCGTCTTCTTCCGTTACCCGTTCGTCAATTATTGAAAGATTGATTCCCGCATTTAAAAATGCCAGTTCGCGCAAACGGGCAGTGAGTATTTCGTACTTATAAACCGATGAAATGAAAATTGTATCATCGGGCTTGAAATTGACTATCGTACCATGAAGGTCCGAATCTCCAATAACCCTTGCTGTATAAAGCGGTTTTCCTTTTGAGTATTCCTGTTCCCAAACTTTACCATCGCGGTGGATTTCGGCACGCAAATGCGATGAAAGGGCATTCACACAAGAAACGCCGACCCCGTGCAGACCACCCGAAACTTTGTATGAATCTTTATCGAATTTTCCACCGGCATGTAAAACCGTCATTACAACCTCAAGGGCCGATTTGTTTTCTTTTGTATGTATT
>JBBQPP010000330.1:0-4999 GCA_038217255.1 Bacteroidales bacterium
ATCAATCAATTCGCTTAATGGGGAAAATGTATAATGGGAATATTGACACACCTCAACAACTCGATCAAACCGGATTTGGTGCTAAAAAATTCACTACTTATAATGATAATACTACTATCGCTGAAATACCGGGTGGGAAAAGTGAAATTAATCCAATAGTAATAAGATATGCTGAGGTTTTACTTACTTACGCGGAAGCAAAAAATGAAGCAGATGGTCCTGATGAATCAGTTTATAATGCTATAAACGAATTAAGGAACCGACCAACTATTAATATGCCGGAATTACCTACAGGATTAACTCAGGACGAAATGAGACAAGAAATTCGCCATGAAAGGAGAATTGAGTTAGCGATGGAAGGCAAATATTTAGAAGATATCAAACGATGGAGAACTGCTGAAATAGAAATGAATGGACCTGTTCATGATTGGCAAGGAAACGTATATGAGGATAGAAAATTTAATCCAAATCGTGATTATTTGTGGGCTATTCCTACACAGGAAATAGACCTAAATCCGAATTTACAGCAAAACCCGGGATGGTAAAAAAAAATGAAAAGATATAAAGCCGTTTTTTTAAAGGCTTTATATCTTTCATAGACAGGAAAAAATTCATAATTTCAGAACAAAATATGTATTTAATATATTTCATTTTTAGATCATTAATTGTCATCACTTCATTCAAAAAAAGATTTATAATTTAAACCAATTAACAATGAAAAAAAATTATTTTTTATATGCACGATTCATGTTTATTAGCTTTGTTTTTTTGGGAACCATATTCTCCTGCAGTAACACAAAAGAAGTAAAAGAACAAAAGCCCAATGTTGTATTAGTTTTTATCGATGATGGCGGATACGCTGATTGATTCAGCTTTTTATCTGCGGATTTAAGGTTATTAAAATATTTTGGTTTTATATTATATATTTAACTAAGTTAGTCAACTTTTATCACAAATCAGAGAATCACTGTTTGTCGTAAAACGTAAAATAAAAATCAATACTTATTTATTAAAATTAAATTCTTTTTAACTAAAAACAATTTTATGAAGAAAAATGTCATTATGAGAAATTGCAGAAGAATATTTTTGTTTTTCGCAATTTTCGTGGGTATTAATTCTTTTATTTTTGCCCAACAAAACTCCATTTCCGGAACCGTTACCGACGAATCCGGCGAGCCATTGCCAGGTGCAACAGTTCTTATTAAAGGAACAACTAACGGTACGGTTAGTAATATTAATGGTATTTACACCCTTACCAACATTCCTGAAAATACCACACTTGTATTTTCTTTCGTAGGTATGCTTACTCAGGAAGTTATTGTTGGCAGCCAAACCACAATCAATGTAAAAATGGCAGCTGATGCCATTGGGCTCGATGAGGTTGTTGCAATTGGTTATGGGGTTACAAAAAAATCTGATTTAACAGGTTCTGTTACCACAGTGAAAGCAAAGGACCTCGAAAATGTGAAAATGCAGTCAATTGACCAGGGATTGGTTGGAAGAGCCGCAGGTGTGCAAGTAATCAGTTCATCAGGAGTTCCCGGTTCGGCACCAGCGGTTAGAATTCGCGGCACAACATCGTTACAAGGCGCCAACGAACCCCTTTATGTTATTGATGGATTCCCTATTTATGCAGGCGGAGGCAGCGGCAATGCAGGTGGGCAAGCCGGTTCGTCTAATATCAGCGGAATTTCTGCCATTAATCCTAATGACATAGCCAGTATCGAGATACTTAAAGATGCTTCAGCAACTGCAATATACGGTGCAAGAGCTGCCAATGGCGTAGTACTTATTACAACAAAATCCGGTTCGTTTGGAAAGGACAAAATCTCGTTTTCTGCAAATTATGGTATGCAAAATGTGACCAAGAAATATGATGTAATGAATGCATTCAATTATGCCATGTTACAAAATGAAGCAGCTGTAAACGATGGCGGTGGCCCTATATATTCAGTAGAAGATTTGGCAGAAATCCAAGCCAATCCTGGTTTAGCTACAAACTGGCAGGATGAGGTATTTGTATCTGCACCCACACAGGAATATAATATCGCTTTTACGGGAGGAGATAAAAGAACCAGTTATGCTATCACAGGTGGTTATCTCAAACAAGACGGAATTATCAGAAATACAGATTTTGAGCGATTTACGGCAAGGTTAAACCTTAGTCGTGAGATGAACGATTGGTTAAAAGTAGGAACACATATATCTGCCAACAGAATTTTCTCTAACCAACAGTATGCTGATGGCACTGGCATTGTCAGAGGAGCTACCCAGTTCAATCCCATTTTCCCAATTTATGAAGGACAAGGTTATTCTTTCCTTCCATTGAACAATGGGGGATATACCGATTGGAATGATGGGGTAGAAATCAGAAATCCTGTAGCCACTATTAATGATGTTCTTCGGCAAACTCAAAGGAATGGCATTCTTGGCGATATTTTTATGGAAATAAAACTAACGCCCCACTTAACGGCAAAAGTAACTGGAGGTGCCAATATTTCGAACGTAAAAGATGACACTTACTTGCCAATGTCAACGTCTGAAGGGGTTGGCGTTTCAGGACAAGGAACAATTGAATACGGGCTGAATCAAAACTGGCTAAATGAGAATACATTAAGTTATATAAACGATTTTGGCGATCATTCAGTAAGTGCTGTAGTTGGTGCAACATTTCAGGAAAACATTTATGAGTATGTTTTAGCTTCATCTCAGGGATTTACAAATGATATTCTTCAAGAGAATAATTTAGACGGCGGGCAGGTTTACAATAGGCCCGGTTCAAGTAAAACCAGGTGGGGGCTAATTTCTTACTTAGGTCGAGTTAATTACTCTTACAAGAGAAAGTATCTTGCTTCCATTGCCGGCAGGATTGATGGTTCATCAAGGTTTGGGGTTGACAATAAGTATGCTTTCTTTCCATCAGGTTCGTTGGCATGGAGAGCAAGTGAAGAGGAGTTTATTAAGAATATGAATATATTTTCAAACCTGAAAGTTCGTGCAAGTTTTGGATATACTGGTAACCAGGAGATAGGACTTTACAACTCCTTGCCAACAACCGGGACCGACACTTATACTTTTGGTGATGGCTCTCTTGCAACTGGGGTTAGTCCGAATAAAATACCAAATCCGGGTCTCCAATGGGAAAAAACCGGACAATTTGACTTTGGGGTTGATATGGGCTTTTTTAACAATAGGCTAGGTGTAACTATTGATTATTACCACAAGAAAACAACTGAGATGTTATATAGTCAGCAAGTACCTTACTCAACAGGTTTCACTAGCTACCTAAATATCATAGGAAGTATGCAAAACCAGGGGCTTGAACTTGAAATCATAAGCAATATTCTTACCGGAGCTTTTAAGTGGGATGTTAATTTTAATATATCGGCTAACAGAAATAAAGTGCTCAGTCTTGCCGGTGTTCTTTATAAAGATGTTGGTGCAACCCAAGGCGACTTAAAAATTGATCCCTGGGCCAGAAGAATTTTTGTAGGTGAGCCAATTGGGGCTTTCTTTGGTTGGCAATTTGATGGGATTTTTCAGAATCAGGCAGAAGTTGATGCACAAAACCAAACAATTGGTAATGCGTGGGTAGGAGGAAGAAAATATAAAGATGTTTCCAGTGAAGACGATAACCCGGAGGACGGTAAATACACTGGTGCTCCGGATGGTAAGATTGACAACTCCGACAGACAAATAATTGGTAATGCGCTTCCTGATTTCATAGGTGGAATGAATAACAATTTTTCATACAAGAATTTTGATCTTAATGTATTCCTGCAATGGTCAGTAGGAAATGATATTTTTAGCTACGACAAAACTCAGAATACATTGCCCACAGGTGGACAAAATGTTTATGCCTATATGATTGATCGATGGACTACAACAAACCCCAGCAATGTGTTGCCAAAAGCCACTACCAACAGACAGATTGTAGTTAATGATTACTTTATAGAAGATGGTTCTTACTTGAAAATCAAAAACATTGTTCTTGGATACACTTTCCCCAAATCTATGGTTAAAGTTGTTGACAGACTTAATGTTTATTGCTCGTTAAATAACTTTATCACTTTTACCAAATACTCCGGATTTGATCCCGAGGTAAGTTTCAGGGGTGCTTCGAATCTGACAATGGGAGAAGATTACAGTACCTATCCGCAATCGAAAACTGTAATGTTTGGGGTTAAGGTTGATTTTTAACATTTAAAAATGAAAAGTATAAAATTATGAAAAAGTTAATATGTTTAATAATGATAATAATACCTGCAACGTTATTTAATTCGTGTAGTAGTTTTCTTGAGGAAAATCCGGTTGACAGGTATGTGGTAAGCAATGTTTATACCGATGAATCGGGAGCTATTGCTTCCGTCACTTCCATATATAATAGCCTGTATCCAATGTATGAAAGACTTATGTATTTGGTAATTGATTTACCTGTTGATGATGAGAAGAATGGGCAGGGTATGCCAAACCAGTACCTGCAAAATTTAGAGTACATGAGATATACGCCAAACAATACATTTGTAAGGGATTTTTGGAAAAACAGTTATAACGGGATTTTCAGGGCAAACAATGCACTCGAACAAATCCCTGGTATTGAAATGGACCAAACACTGAAAGCAAGGTTAATAAATGAGGCTAAATTTCTAAGGGCCTTACATTTATTTAATTTGGTCAGGGCATTTGGCGATGTACCATTACCGCTTGGCACAACCATCGATCAAACAATAACAGCACGCATACCTTTGAACGAAGTATATGCCCAGATCGTCAGCGACCTGAATGATGCAAAAGCATTGCCAAAAAGTTACACAGGCTCTGATGTTGGCAGGGCAACAGGTGGCGCAGCATCGGTACTTCTTGGATATGTTTATGTGACAATGAAGAACTGGAATGCTGCAGTAACGGAGTTAAAAACAGTTATTGACAATGAAAACACATATGGTTACGGACTTTGGGACGATTTGAAAGATAATTATAGAATTGCCACTGAAAATGG
>JBBQPP010000331.1:0-4995 GCA_038217255.1 Bacteroidales bacterium
CATAAGTATCAATTTCATATTTTGTTCCCTGCAAGCTCGAAATAATAGAGAGATTTCCACCCACGAGCTCACCCAAGGCATTTCCAGTTTTGTTGTCTTTTTCAGGATTTATTGTGTAATGAACTTTTTCTCCTTGTAGCATTTGCATTAAAGTTTCAAGGTTTTTCGAAGGGATTTTGTTATCATCGAAAAAATGGCGGGGCATTGCTCCATGAATTGTTGCCACGCCCAAATTATTGATGCAAGTATGTAAAATAGTTATATCAGAAAACCCAACTAACCATTTAGGATATTTTTTAAAGTTGTACCATTTCAGTTGATCAATTATTCGTACTGTTCCGTAACCGCCACGGGCGCATATGATTGCCGCCGTTTCGGGGTCATCAAGTGCTGTTTGCAAATCATCAAGCCGTTGTTTATCCGTACCTGCAAATTGAAAGTGGTCGGCAAAAATATGCTTGCCTAATTCAACTTTGTAACCTTGTTGAGTTAACCATTCAGCAGCAGGTAAAACATATTCTTCTTTCACCTTTCCAGCTGGCGAAACAATGCGGATTTTTGAACCAGGTATTATGGCCGGTGGTATGATCATATTTTATTTTTATTCAAATTTAACTCAATCCGGGAGGAAAATACCTGTTTCAAATCATTATGGTTATTTAATGAAAGCCAGATGGTTGAAACACTTCTTTTTGGAATACCATTATAAATTGTTTGGCCATTGTATTCAACCGTCACAACTTTGTCTAAATCCATCATTTCATCGTTTAGGTTGATTATTAGGGTGTTCAGTAATTCAGCCTTTTCAATTTTAATGATTTGTCCATTGCGTGTTGCAATTACTTCGGCATCTTTTACTGCCGTTTCATCGGGAACTGCAAGCCAGTAAAAACGATTATGAGTAACGCTACTTTGTTTCCAAACCACTTTCTCAGGATATGCATTTCGGTTAAACTGCGCCATCCATTCAATAGCCACTGTATCTTTTTGTTGCATCCAATGTCCCATTCCTTCATGTATCTGAACATCGTGAATATAACCCTCCGGGTCATTTTTTTGTAACTCATCCAGCTTTTCTCCCCATTCGGCGGCAATTTCATTTCTTCGGTAGGCCGAATCGTTAGCGCCCATGTGTATTGCAAAAGGCAGGTTTCGCAAGCCCAATGGCGATGCATCATTCGGGTGACCAGCCATCATTGCTGCTGCCGCAAACCAGTCGGCCATTCGGGGTGCGAGCTGATAGGTTCCATCGCCACCTGCTGAGTACCCAGTTATATAAACACGATTTGTATTAATGTCTTCAAAGGCATCGGCCAACTGGATAAATCGTGCAAAAAACACATCAATATGCGATTGATGCCACAAATCCCAGGAATCAGTAGGAGCGCGTGGAGCCATATAAATTCCTTCAGCTGGCTCGTAAAGTTTTATCTGGTTCTCCCATTGCTGATCGTTCACTTCAGCAGGCGCACCTCCACCGCCGTGCATCGAAATATATAAACTCCATCCTTCCGGTGGTTTTACGCCAAATTTTTTATACTTAAATTTTAATTGATATCCCTCAAATGTCAAGGTTTCATTTTCCCACTCCGACTGAAAATCCATCTTCAGTTTGGTGCTTAAATATTCATTTATTAGTTGCGCGGCCAATTCACTTTCTTCCTTCGAAATCTCTTTATTCAAATTAATAATCGTTTCGGGACTTTCAACCAACAATTTTTTTAATGATTGTATTGCTTTAGAATTTTCAGGAGATTCTTTTTGACAAGCTGAAAAAATAAAAACTGCAGTAAATAACAATATCAATTGCTTTATCATTTTTATACGTTTGAATGTTTTACAAAAATAAGTTAAGCCGACAATATCTCATACAACTCTTCCACTTCTTCAACGAAATAATCCGGATTAGCATTTCGAAGTTCCATTTCCCTTCCAAAACCATAACCCACTGCTATCGTGGAGAGCCCGTTTTCTTTTCCACCTTCGATATCAAAAACTGTGTCGCCGATCATTACAATTTTCTTAGATGGTGTAAGTTGTTGTGCTTCCAATAAGGTTGAAATAATCATCGGTTTGCTGGCCTTTTTCCCCGAATAATCCGCACCGTTTAATTGAATAATGTGTTTATCAAACCCAAAATGTTCTGATATTTTAGTTGCATATTTTTCAAGTTTTGAAGTTGCTATGTACATTTTCTTTCCAGCATGGTCAAGTTCCTGTATCATCTCCAAAACTCCGGGATACGGTACATTTTGGTGCCAGCCGTTTTCTCCATAATATTCGCGGAAATATTCCACGGCGAGTTCGGTATTTCGCTCATTCAACCCGAACAAATTGCTAAAACCCCACTGCAATGGAGGCCCAATAAATTGTTTCATATTTTTTTCAGAAAACCCATCGATGTGCATTTGTTCCAACGCATATTTCACCGAGTTGCTGATTCCCTGGGTGTTATCGGTAAGCGTTCCGTCGAGGTCGAATATAATGTGCGTAAAATCGGACATATTTTTTGGATGCTAAGTTATTTGAAAATCGATACCTGCGCAAAAAACCCGTTCATCAATCAAAATATCTGGTTCAACCCGTTCAAATGCCCATTCAACTTGTTTTATTTCAGTGAAAGGAAAATGTACTCCATTTTTGCACATAAAAAGCAATGTTCATATTTCGTAAATAGTTTGTAACAATTTGTCCCAACAGGCGTCATATTTTCATGTCTATAATAAAATTGTTCCGGGGGAGAAGTAAAAAAAGTAAAACAAATTATGTATTCACACCCAAAAACAGGCCGTTTATCGAAAAAATGTGGAGGGTTTGAAAATAAAAGAGGAATTTTAAAAGACTTTTTGGTAGAAAACAGCAGAAAACAAGAAAACAAGTATGATTAGTCTTAATGGTATTCACAAATCTTATGAGATGGGCAGCAATTCGTTGCATGTATTAAAGGGAATAAACCTTGAAATTGAACAGGGGGAATTTGTTTCAATTATGGGTTCTTCGGGTTCGGGGAAATCAACTTTATTGAATATTCTGGGAATTTTGGATAATTACGATAAAGGAAGTTATCATTTAAATGGGAACCTTATAAAAGACATGTCGGAAAAGCAGGCTGCAAAGTTGCGTAATGAATTGCTGGGGTTTGTGTTCCAGTCGTTCAACCTCATTTCGTTTAAAAATGCTATGGAAAATGTGGCACTTCCGCTTTATTATCAAGGAGTGAGCCGCAAAAAGAGGAATATCATAGCACTTGAATATCTCGATAAAATGGGGCTTCTGGAATGGGCCAACCACCTGCCCAACGAAATGTCGGGCGGGCAAAAACAACGGGTTGCCATTGCACGATCGCTGATTTCGAAGCCAAAAATTATTTTTGCTGACGAACCGACTGGAGCATTGGATTCAAAAACTTCACTTGAGGTAATGGAGATTCTAAATGAAATCAACAAGGAGGGAATTACATTGATTATTGTGACCCACGAGCATGATATTGCCGCAATGACCCATAAAATTATCCGCCTGAATGATGGGAAAATTGCCGAAATCATTAAAAACGGCGAATTGCGCGATTGGAAATACAAACACGCAAAGGAATTTGAATTGGCGTGATGAAAACTTGGAATTCATAGTATTTAACAAGTGATCGAATAACAAAATAAGAAATCAGAAACCAGCGAGTCTTCTATCTTTCTTTAAACTTTGAACTCAAAACTTTAAACTGATTATGTTCGACATCGACAAATGGCAGGAAATATTTGCCACCATCAAAAAGAATAAAATGAGGACTTTCCTCACAGGGTTTAGCGTGGCCTGGGGGATTTTCATGCTTATGATTTTGCTGGGTTCGGGAAATGGTTTGAGCAATGGCGTTGCCAATAATTTCATGAATGACGCAATTAATGCAATGTGGATTTGGACCGGAAAAACGACGATTCCCTACGAAGGGATGAAAACGGGTCGCAGTATTCAGTTTCATAACGAAGATCAGGAGATAATTAAAAGAGTGTCAGGCATTGGCGCTGTTTCAGGAAGATATTTCATGGGCAATACCCGTTATTCCTATCAAAAAGAATCAGGTGAATATACCACAATAACATGTCAGCCTGAATTAATAGAAGTAGAAAACCTGGTTATAAAAGAAGGCCGGTTTATTAATCACATTGATGTTATGCAGAACCGAAAAGTGGTTGTAATAGGTGCCGATATGAAAACGGCACTTTTTAAAGATTCAACAGCAATTGGTGAATATGTAAATGTTAACAATGTCCCTTTTAAAGTGGTAGGTGTTTGCACCGAACCCGGATCGACCCGGAACCGCAACGGTTATATGCCGCTATCAACCGCTCAAATGATTTTTAATGGTTCAAACCGCATACATAATTTAGCCTTAACAGTTAACGCCGAAACACTTGGTGAAAGTCAAGCCATTGAAGAGCAGATACGGAATGTTCTTGGCAAGCAATACAAATTCGACCCAAAAGACGAAGGTGCAATTGGCCTTTATAATAAACTGGAAAATTATATTCAAACCATGAGGATATTTCAGGCCATAAAAATATTTATTTGGATTATTGGAATTGGGACTTTAATTGCCGGAGTTGTTGGTGTTAGCAATATTATGCTGATTGTTGTAAAAGAACGTACAAAAGAAATTGGTATCCGAAAAGCAATCGGGGCAAGCCCGTCATCTGTAATTGGCCTGATTTTACTCGAAGCAATAATGATTACTACTATCGCCGGTTACATTGGACTGGTAATGGGAACCGGACTAATGGAGATGATAAACTATGTTATGGTGCAATCCGCCGAAGCCGCTGCAGCTGCCGCTGTTAACGGAGGGCAGCAGGGTGAATCGGTATTTCTAAATCCAACCGTGGATTTCAACATTGCAGTTTCGGCCACATTGCTTCTTATTGTAGCAGGTGCAATTGCGGGTTACATTCCGGCTAAGCGGGCTGCCAGTATTAAACCGATTGTTGCGTTGAGGGATGAATAAGG
>JBBQPP010000332.1:0-4968 GCA_038217255.1 Bacteroidales bacterium
ATCCTTAATTTGAGGGCAATTGCAAAATCAAACAGGTGGGATGCGTCTTGGGATGAATTTACCAAGGGGTATTATTGTAATTTAGCCGCGTAATAGGAGAACTGCACCCCTAATAAGTTAATTTAAAGAATGGTAATCCAATTAATAAAGAATTATCAATGTCCCATGCACCGGCATTTCTCCCTCCCAGTCTCATCAGCACCGCTGCTCATAATTCGCAGTTTTTCGATGCTAAATCAATTCCTCGGTCGAAAAGCCTTCTGCACCACACGTCAAAAGAATCCCTTTCATTGCATTGCAGGGACACATTTGCCTTTTGCCTGCACTGGGTAAATATTTCTGTTTAATGTTTGCCAGTGCCTCCGGGAACTTCATTCCAATCATTTCTCCGAATTCATTCGGAACACTCCTCTTACTCAGCAACCTCCGGCACCGCATACAAGAGTAAAAGCTTCTCATCACTCTGCTTACCCTGCCTTCGAACAGACCTCGCTCCGTTACATTCAGCCCTTACACTTGTCTTTCCCCACGCTCCATGTAATAGCTTGATAAAGCCTATTGGCCTTTTTGATAAAGGCAAAATTAATTGCTTTCGATCGTCTCATTTTAAAGCATTTTTCCTTTCCCATAATAGTATTTAAGTTGATGACTTTCCGGTCGGCAGTGGCTGTTCCGGTGCCAAAGGTAATTCCGTGTTTTTGAGGTGTGCAAGTTCAAGCCCCGGTTTTGTGGAAAATCTCCATCCTCCTGCGTCGGATAGTATTTTCCACAAAAAACCTGCTCACCCAAAACACGACCTTTTAACGCCACCAAAACAACAATGACCGACACGATGGAAGGACGCATAATTATAAAAAATAATACTGTGGAAAAGAGAAATGGTTATAATGACTTTAAAAATGTGAGTAATGAAAAACAAAACTCACTCACCTCCGGAATCCGCATAGGATTTGGTAGAAATTTCCCTGTAATAAAAGAGCAGTTTGTTAAATTTAAAGAAGCCGAATATTCAACAGATTTTGAGTTTTTTCTTCAAAATCAGGTGCATGTAGTGGTGAACAAGGATAAAAGTTGTTCGATTTGTAGCTCTATTGAAAAAAGGGCGTTTGAGAATGGTGTAACCCTAAGCGATGAAGAATCAATCTACAAATTGATTGAAACCATCCATCGCCATATTATTACTCTCAAATATGGTGGTGAATTAATTTTGTAGTTCAGAACGATGAAAGCCACATTAAACAAATTGCCAATCAGATGGATTTTAAGGCTTGCCATTATTGCCATTGCATCCTTTGTAACAGGAATGAGCTTTTGGTGGTGTTTTTTAGCATATATAGGCATAATGTTTCTGATTGAATTTGCCAAGAATATGATTGTTGTGATTCTTGGAATTGTTTTGGTAATCGGTATCTCATTGGCAATGTTTTTTGGATTATTGACCCTATAAAAATTTAGGATAAGATATTTATTGATTACTGCAGGGCGGAATACTTCGCCCTGCTTCTTTTTCCATGAGCCTGAGCTGTGAAAAAGAAGCAAAAAGCCCAGGATTAATCTTTGTTTATTTATTGATTTTAAAGAAGAATAATTGACAGAATCATCGTTAGTTCCTAAAATATTATAAGTATCGTTTCTATCCATGCAAGTATGTTTCCCCATCTAATTTTATCAGCAAAAATGCCAGAAAATCATGGACAAAAAACAAGGTCAAGTCTTTTGATTTGGCAAACAATCTTCCTTTTTTATCGGGAAAATAAAAAAGCGTATTCTTCCCCAAAACCTTGCATGAAGTCCCTGTTTTCCTGTGACATGGTAAGCAATAAAATTAATGTTTAATAATTTAAAGCTTACTGTTATGAAAATTGATTATTTCCAGGTTTCCGAGATTAAAGTGTCGTACTCCGACAAAATTAAAGCTTCTGAAAGGGCAAGGATATGTGCATCAAAAGATGCAGCTAATATTTTGAATACTGTGTTCGAGGATTGTATGCAGCATCACGAAGAATTTTATGTAATGATACTTAATCGTTCCAATAGAGTTCTTGGTATTTCCTGTATTTCCAAGGGAGGAATTGCAGGAACCGTTGTTGACATAAAGATAATTCTTCAAACAGCTTTAAAAGCAAATGTTACGGGACTGATAGTTTCACAACCACCCAAGTGGGAATCTTACCGCCAGTAGGAAGGACATAAAAATTACAGAGAAGCTAAAAAAATGCTTGTCAGCTTCTTGGTTTATCTCTTTTAGACCATCTGATTGTAACTGATGAAGGTTATTTGAGTTTTGCGGACGAAGGAATTTTGTAGCCCTGTTATTTAAAATGAACGAGGTTGTATTAAAAGTGTTAATAACAAATTTATATTTCCAAATTGTAAGTTTCTTTCTAAATAGAACACTAATAGCACTGACAAAACAGACAATCACTGTAAAAAATCAGCGAAAATCATCAAAATCTGTGTTATCTGTGTTCCATTTCTTTCAATTTGAAAGTTTTAAAAATTATCCTTTTCCTTTTGATACATCCCTTCCATTCACTTTGAACTCTAAACTTATACCGTGTATGGTTCCTTCATTTCACAAACAAACAATTTATTAGCTTCAGCATCGTTTTCTACTTCACCTTTTAAAGGATCCCAGATAATTTTTTGTCCGGTACGAATTGCAATATCTCCCATATGGCTCGCACAATCAGAAAGAATTGCTTCGTCCAACGGGTTAGTTTCAGCAATATTTCCTTTTATTACATCCACAAACATTTGCCCGAAATTTTCATCATTTCCAAGTAAGTCATTCAACTTTTTATCAATCTCCGGAATATTGGATTGAACTGAAGAACGGCTTAACGATATCCACCCATTACTGCCATAGAACGTGGTTCCATTGCTTTCTTTTATATTTCGATAATGTAATAAATCGTTTTTCTCAGCAACATCAAAACTGAAAAAATGCAATAAGGCTCCAGTGTCATATTCACTGTTTAAATTCCAGCCGCGAATATTATTATAAATACCTCCCGGCTTCCAAAATTCACCCGTTCCCTCACAGGTGTATTTGCCACTCATTTGTTCTTTAATTGCCCAAATCATTATATCCAGCGGGTGTGCTCCCCAGCCTCCAAGAAATCCAATACTGTAATCATACTGAAACCATGAACTGTTATTAGTAACTCTATTTGGGCAATAGGTATTTATTGGTGCTGGTACTGTCCATTTATCAAAATCTAAATCGTTGTGTACATGAACTTCATTGCATACAGGAGATTCCACTGCATTAAATCCGGGTGCCCAAACTTCAACCTTTTCAATTTGGCCAATCAAGCCTTCCTTAATCATTTCGATTCCCATCTGCATGTGTTTTGATGCACGCTGCTGTGTTCCATAATGGAAACGAACATTATTATCTTTTAACTCTTTCTCCAAAATCCTAAAATTAGGATAACTTAAGCCAAGCGGTTTTGCAAGCATAATGTGCTTTCCTGCCCTGGCAGCTTGAATCGCCAGGGGAACGTGCCAATGGTCGGGAGTTGTGATATGAACACCATCAATGTCATCGCGTTCTAATATTTCCTCGAAGTGAAGATAAGATTTGCAATCAGGAGCATTCCAGCCTTGCTTTTTATTTTGCTCATTAATAAAATGTGCCGATGCATCCCGACGTTGTTTGAAAGGATCGCACGTTGCTACATTATATACTGTTTCCAACGCAGCAAAATAGTTTTTATATTCCCCTTGCCCTTGCGAACCAACACCAATATGAGCAATCATAATTCGGTCACTGGGACTTGCTCCATTTGCGCAGGATTTTAATATGGTTGGAGCTACAATTGCTCCTGCTACTCCAATGGAAGAATTTCTTAAAAATCTTCTTCTCGACAAAAACCTGTTTTTATTATTCATGATTTATTGATTTAGTTTATACTGATTAAATTCTTTTTCCAATTCTGAGAAACTCTTCTTACCTGAAAAATGTTTGATACGATATTTCAATTGTAATTTTTCACCTTTAAAAAGTAATAATGGTTTTTTATACAAATATGCAGGGCTGAAGTAATAAAAAGGATTATCCTCTGTATTTACCGAATACCACGCGGAACCTTCTCTTTGCGCTTCAGGGGCAATCATGATTTGGCTGCCTATATTTTCACCATCAAGGCCTTTAAATCCCATGTAAAGCCAATCGCCTGTTCTCCCATTCACATTTTCATTTTCGCCCCAGCTTGATATAAAACAGGGATTCATAAAACTCTGATTAAAGCGGATTGATAATCCTGCATAACCTCCCCACGACATTCCATCAGGTTCACCAATAATAGGAGTCCTGTTTATATCAACAGAATCAACCAAGGCTTCAAATTCAAAATTATAGTCCATTGAAATGCACCCATCCGTACCGGGTGGTGCGACTTTTATTGTTCTTTTTTCAGCTAAAACTTTTTCTCCATTTTCAGGATGATACTCCATTTCAAGTTTTATTTCTGCAGAAAAATCTTCTTTTGGAATCCATTCAACTTTCTTTATTTCTGTAATTCCTTCTGATTGATATGTTCCATTTTTGTATTCCCAATAATTAATTCCGTTTATAAATTTCCATGAAAACCATTGGCCAACATGCCACAAATGATCGTCGGGACTAACACACGTCAAATTATTAACGCCTAAATAAATTGGATGAAAAAATGGTTTGCCATGCTTTGTGTAAAAGTTGTATTTCCATATTGTTTTTTGGCCGTTTAATAAGGTAAACGAAGAATCTGTTTTTGCCCAACTAAAGTTTTTGCCTTTATCATTAAAAGAAATTAACTCCTTTGGTATAGACTGAGTTACGTTGCCTGTTGCGGCCCATTCAGTTCCCCGTAACATTAAAGTTTGGAACCCAATATTTCTCATGGCCCGAACATTGTGACCTAAAATGGTGTGAAAAACCCTTCCTTTTCCATATTCCTTTACAAAAATTGCAGCTTGGTTTTC
>JBBQPP010000333.1:0-4951 GCA_038217255.1 Bacteroidales bacterium
GAAGCTAAAATTCACAATATATCAAAGGAAAGAGTTCATTTTCATGAAGTTGGGGCACTTGATTCAATTGCTGATATTGTTGGTGCAGCAATTTGCCTTGATTATTTGAAAGTTGACAAAGTGATGTCATCTTCCATTCAACTTGGCGGTGGAATGGTGAAATGTGCCCACGGAATTATGCCTGTGCCTGCACCGGCAACTGCCGAAATCGTAATGAATGTTCCGGTAAAAACAGGGCTGGTAAATCATGAAGCGACAACACCGACTGGTGCTGCAATTTTGGTTGCTACTGTTGATGAATTTACGGATAAAATGGATTTTCAGATTACAAAAACAGGATACGGAATTGGCAACCGGGATAGCGAAGTGCCCAATGTTTTGCGTGTTTATTTGTGCGAAGATTCCAATAATTTAAAAGATGTAAATACTGAGGAGGCGATAGTCCTGAAAAGTAATATCGATGATATGAACCCGGAACACTATGATTTTTTGTTGGAACAATTGTTTAAAATTGGTGCCAGTGATGCTTGGATAAATCCGGTTATTATGAAAAAATCACGCCCCGGGGCAACACTTTCTATTCTTTGTAAAGAGGAATTGGCGGATAAAATGAAGGAAATTGTTTTTACAAATAGTACCAGTATTGGAATTCGGGAATACAAAGTGAAAAAGAGTATGCTTCGACGCGAAGAATCTGCAATTGAAACAATTTATGGTGCAGTTAGGATAAAACAGAGTTTTTTCAATGGTAAAATAGTTCGTTCAAAACCAGAATATGAAGATTGTAAAATGTTGGCCGAAAAGCACCGAACAACTATTTCTGAAATTGAAAAAGCAGTATTTAAATTAACCGATTAAAAATGCACCTAAAAGATATTCTTGAAAAATACAAAAATGGCGAAATTGACCTGACTGAAGCGCTTGAGCATTTTCCCGACAAGGGAATAGAGGAGATGGGATTTGCTACAATTGATACTGATCGTCAGCGAAGAACCGGGCTGCCGGAAGTAATTTATGCATCAGGAAAAACGGCGGAACAGGTAAAAATGATTGCTGAAAGAATGCATCAAAAAGGAATTGATGTCTTGGCAACCCGTGTTACTCCGGAAATGGCTGAAGCTGTGAAAACAGTTATTCCGGATGCAGAATACAACGAATTGGCAAAAACAATTTCATACAGAAAAACAGATGAAGTTGAAACCAGGGGCTACATTGCGATTGTAGCTGCCGGAACCTCAGATATGCCGGTTGCCGAAGAAGCCGCAGTAACAGCACGGTTTCTGGGTAATAAAGTCGAAACAATATATGATGTTGGAGTAGCCGGAATCCACAGGTTGTTTAACAAACTCGAAATCATACGCAATGCGCGGGTTATAATTGTAGTTGCCGGAATGGAAGGTGCGTTAACCAGTGTTGTTGGCGGATTGGTACATAAACCGGTAATTGGAGTGCCAACCAGTATTGGTTATGGCGCTAATTTTCAAGGATTGTCAGCATTGCTTGCAATGCTAAACAGTTGTGCCAGTGGTGTAAGTGTAGTTAATATTGATAATGGTTTTGGTGCTGCGTGCCAGGCTTCATTAATTAATCAATTATAAATTATTGTTATGAAGGAATTATATTTACTCTATGCCTCAGCCGCTTCACTCGGATTTGTGCATACCATTCTTGGTCCCGATCATTATTTACCTTTTATTGTCTTAAGCAAAGCCAGAAAGTGGTCGAGTAATAAAACTATGTGGATTACATTTATTTCAGGAATAGGGCACGTTGGAAGCTCTGTAATTATTGGAATGATTGGTATCGCTTTGGGGATTAGTTTAAATAAACTGGAGTATATTGAAACTTTTCGCGGGGAGATAGTTGGTTGGATGTTATTTGCTTTCGGGATTGCTTATACCATTTATGGCATTTATAAATACATTAAAAATTCGCACCATTTTCATTTGCCCAATTTTTTGGTTCCCAAAAGAATCAGGGGATTACAGCATCTTCCCACTGAGGAAATTAAAGACGACAATACAAAAATAACTCCGTGGATCCTGTTTTTAATTTTCGTTTTTGGTCCATGCGAAGTGTTAATTCCGTTATTGATTTTCCCAGCCTACGAAAACAGTACTTTTGGGATGTTAACGGTCGCCTTGATTTTTGGCATTGCCACAATTTCTACAATGATGTTGACAGTGTTTATTGGTCACAAGGGTGCGGCAATGGTAAAATTCAAAAAGCATGAAAAATACCTTCATTTAGTTGCCGGGGTTTTAATTCTGGTAAGCGGCAGTGGAATTTTGTTTTTGGGGTGGTAGTGAATTAACCTGATGTTTCGCACCCACGGCGCTTAAGATTACATTGTGAATTATGAGCTACCATACTTTGCGCGACGCTGTCGCTAAAATTGTTTTCAAGCAGCATTGCTGGGCAAGTCAAGTCTTACCCGTCAAGCAGTTTTGAACCGCTTGACGGATAATGAACAACTTTTCCCAATCGGTAAATTGAATTATTAATTGGATTTATTGCGTTTTTCGCTTTTCAATGCACTATCTTTTATATATGCCCATACAATCAATATAAAAACCAAAACCACTGCCACATAAACACCAGAGGGAACAGGAGCCGGTTCGCCCTGAGCATAGGAGTGCAATCCCGACAAATAGTAATTCACGCCAAAATAGGTCATTAAAACTGAACTGAACCCTACAAGTGCAGCAACACTAACAGCATAATTTCCCTTGAAACCGGGTATTTTATGCATGTGGGAGATAAAAGTATAAACCAAAATAGTTACAAGAGCCCATGTTTCTTTTGGATCCCAGCCCCAGTAACGGCCCCAAGATTCGTTGGCCCAAACACCGCCGAGAAATGAACCCAGTGTCACCATTATCAATCCAATCAACAAGGCGATTTCGATGATATTAACCAATTCCCTGATGGTGAAATTTACCCTAGCAGAATTGTTTTTATTTCTTGAAATCATTAGTATTAGGTTTATCATTCCCAGTAATGCACCTACACCCAGAAATCCGTAACTTGAAGTTATTATCGCTACATGGACAATCAGCCAGTACGATTTTAATACCGGGACAAGATTTGTTATTTCCGGGCTCATCCAGCTAAAACCTGCTACCATCAGCGAAAGTCCTGCAAGTAAAGTGGTTGTTGAAAGTGTTATTTCCGATCGGTTGGCGAAAATCAACCCGGCCAAACATGTTGCCCAACTAATAAACACCATCGATTCGTAACCATTACTCCACGGTGCATGATCCGAAATATACCACCGGATTCCAAGTCCGGTTGAATGAATTAAAAACAACACAAAAATTACTGCTAATGATATCTTCTTCAATCCGGTCAGTTTGAATTTTGGGTTGAAAATGGTTGTTAAATTAGTTGCCAACAAAATTAAACCAAGCAACATATAAATTTTTGAAAGTTTTCCGAAGATATCCAGGTTATTATAAACCACTTCAAAATTGATTTTTGTTGCCGATGGGATAATTTTAGCTCCTTGAGTTTGCTGGTAGTTTTTCAATTGATTTAATAGAGTGGTGGCGGTTGCCCAGTCATTTCTTTGTACTGATGAAAAATAATTGCTGATTGTGTTTTTAGCAAATGTTTCGCCCTCGCTACCCAACAAATTTGACTCTTTCAACGAAATCCATTTGTGATTGTCATGACCAGGAACAGGAAGGATTGTTAGAAAATTGCCCTGAAAAACTTCCATCATAATATTGGCGCGTTCGTCAACATTCATTACTTCCTTGTCGTATTTATTGCGTTCATTGGGTTTCTTTTCATAGGTTGCTGCAACCAGTTGATTTAGTTTGTATTCTCCACTTACAGGATTAAACAATGAATTAAAAGATACAAAATTTCCGTTGGCATTTAATAATTTTTTCAAGTCGGAATTGGCGACTTTAATTACCGCAATGTCTTTCCATTTCTCGGGATTTACCTGCATATCCAGAAAAACTTCGGTTGACGACATTCCTTGCCAACTGTTTTTCCGGGCAACTTTGCGTAAGATTTCAGAGGCTAAAGTGTTTACAGGCTCAACTCTTCCTTGTGTACTTTGAACCAGCATTTTGCCAAACTCCGAAACATGTTCTTTGTTGTATTGAACGTTTTGTGCGTTAGCGTTTATCCCCAAAAACAATCCGAATACGAGAATAGCGAAGAATTTTTTCCTTTCTTCCCGGAGTTTTGCTGAAGTTTTAATCAAAGATTTTATCCGGCTGTTTTTATTAAAAAAGATTAGTACCATCCCGATTGCCATTAAAAGGTATCCAAAATAGGTAATCGAAGTACCCCATGAATCATTGTTTACCGATAAAATAGTCCCCTCTTCATCACGGTCATATGACGATTGGAAAAAACGAAAACCGTTGTATTTCAAAATATTATTCATGTAAATCTTAAAAGGTTTTTCAGTGTTTTGGTCTTTCAGTACAACTTCGCTGGCATACGATGATGGACTGTTGGAGCCAGGATATCTTTCAAGCTGAAAATCTTTAAGGTGGATTGAAAATGGGATTTCAATGATTTTCGATCCATAACTTATTGAAATATCAACTCCTTCAATATTGGTTGAATATTCATTTCCGAGTTCACCTTTTGCGCCAAAAACATTGATTTTTTTCGTTGTGTTTCCAACTGTAATTTCGGCCTGGATTGCATCTTTGTTTGCCACACCATTTTGCGGCTGTACATAGTTCAATTTTGAAATACCTTTTGTGAAGTATTGTTTTACGGCAAAACTTACACTTCCTACCGAATATGCTTTCTGAGTGTTGATTTCGATACTCTTTTGAGGTTCAATAACCTGAGGTTCCTGACCCATCATTTCCAACACTGTAATTGAGTCTGAAGTGGCTACAAACAAAATCCCATCTTTTAAACTGAAGTTAACTTCACTCTTATTCTGGGGCAAATCAAAACCAAAAGTAGTCTCCCC
>JBBQPP010000334.1:0-4950 GCA_038217255.1 Bacteroidales bacterium
GTAAAGTCTGAATTTGCACGAAGTGTATATCGCTCTGCATTTCTTTTTATAATTGTACCTTGCTCGTTCATATAACTCATAGCAACACTGTAATTGCTATTTTCGCCACCACCAGCCAAAGAGAGGTGATAATTTTGATTAAGCCCGGTTTTAAACATTTGATCCTGCCAGTTTGTGCCTTCCTGCCAACCTTCGCCATAGTATTTTTGGCGGAAGGGTTGGTTGTATTCCGGCATATCGCCCTTTAAATCACGATAGAAATTTGAATACTGATCGGCATTCATTACATCATACTGTTCGGGCGCCAGGTTAATACCAACATAACTGTTAAAGTTTACCTGTGGTTTTCCCGATTTACCTCTTTTTGTAGTAACAATGATAACTCCATTTGAACCATTGGCACCATAAATTGCTGCAGCCGAAGCATCTTTCAGCACCTGCATACTTTCAATTTCATGGGGTTGAATGTTACTGATACCACTTGTTTGAACTCCATCAACTATGTAAATCGGATCAGATCCTTTATTGATTGAACCAACACCACGAACACGAATTGTAGCTCCACCGCCGGGCGCTCCATTTTGAATTACCAACACACCGGGTGCTCTTCCCTGCAAAGATTGCGCAGCACTTGCAGATGGATTGCGGGTAAGATCTTTCGTAGAAACCACAGCCACAGAACCTGTTAAATCAGACTTTTTAACTGTACCGTATCCAATTACAACCACTTCTTCAACCCCAATTATGTTTTCCTGCAATTCAACATTTATTCCTGTTTTTCCACCGATTTCGATTTCCTGGGTTGTCATTCCAATAAAAGAGAAAATAAGGGATTTCGCATTTTCGTTTATGGTTAATCTGTAGTTTCCATCAACATTGGTAACTGTACCATTGGTTGTACCTTTTACCAACACGGTTACTCCAGGCATCGGTTGCTTATCTGACGCACTTGTAACAGTTCCACTAACGGTTGTTTGATCCTGTAAAACAGTGGAAATACCATTTCCATTTGATCTAATTAGAATATGTCGATCCAAAACCTCGTAGGCGAAGCCAGTATTTTTAAATACATCGTTTAATACCTCATCTATCTTACGATTTGTTGCATCAACATTTACCCTTTGGTTTAAATCTAATTGTGAATTGTCGTAGAAAAACCGGAATTCACTTTGTGACTCAATTTTTTCAAAAACCTCTGCAATTGTTGCATTGTTCAATTTTAGGTTGAGGTTACTCATTTGCGCGTAACTCGCAGCAGATAACTGAAGTAGTCCCACAAAAAACAGAATAAATGTTATTTTACTCATTAAAATTAGTTTTTTAATGAACGGATCGAATTGGCAACCCATCCATCCTTGTTTTTTTTTCATAGATTTGACTGGTAAAGTTTAATGACTTATTTTCTATTATTTAAAGTTGTTAAGCAAAACGGTAACACGTTTTAAATCAGGCAGGAAATGTTGGTGCATTTTCTGCCTTTATTTTTCAATACACATTATTTGTTTTTAAGTTTTACATATATCATATTATTATTGAATTTGTATTCTATCGGTTGAACCGAAGTTCGACGGATTGCTTCCATAAAAATGAAAATGTTGTCGTTTATATGAATCGTACCTGTAAATTTTTTATTCTTCAGATATTCATCTTCAAAAACCAATTCAACATTAAAAATGCGTTTTATTTTTTCTGCAAGATTTTCAAATTTCTCATCTTTAAAAACATACACACCATTTTCCCAATATTCATAATATGATGTTTGAATTTTTTGGTTTGAAATGCTGTTTTTTTGTTTGTCATAAATTAAACTGTTCCCAGGTTCCAATTTGAATTCACTATTTCCATTAATTTCTTTATTGTTTTTAAATAAAACGGATCCCGAAATAAGTGCAGTTTCAATAAATCTATCTTCTGGATAGGCAGTAACCGAAAAACGGGTTCCAAAAACTTCAATTTGTTGTTCCCCTACTTGTACGATAAATGGATGAATGCTGTTGTGATGAACATCGAAATATGCTTCTCCCGATAATTCAACCAGACGGTTGGTGGAGCTGAAATTACTTGTATAGCGCAATTTTGTTTCATTATTTAACCAAATTGATGTACTGTCGGGCAAGGTAATTTTCATTCGGTTACCTCGTGGAACAACAATTTCCTGCCAGGCAACTGATTTCGGTGCCGGCTTTTCGCGAAATAGATAGAAAGCCAAATTCATCGCTATGAGTAAAAAACCAACTGCTGCGATTTTAAATAAATTGCTTGAGTAAAATCTCCTTTTCGGACGATTTTCATGTACAGTAATTTTTCGTTTAACAGAATCAAAAAGTGACTGTTGATTTTCAATTGTCAATTTTTCTGTATTCCACATCTCCAATAAAGTATTGTATATTTTTTTATTATTTTCATCTTCCTTCAGCCAATTATCTACCAAACGGATATCTTCTTCCGAACTTTCACCAGCAATTTTTCTGGCAATGTTAGACCAAATTGATTCTCTATTCATTTAAAATTATGTAGTTATATTACATTAAACATTAATTAATTGTAAATCCCCTAAACAAAACTTGTAAAAAAATCTTACCTGTTTTTTATAGGTGGAATTAGGCTTCAATTATGGGTCGTCCTGATATTTTCGCCTGGATTGAAAAATTTACGGTTTTAGCCTTATCTTTTCAGAGGCTTGATCATTTTCAAGATATTGCTGAATTTCAGCACCAATTTTTTTAAAAGCAATTGTAAGTTGATTGTCTATTGTTTTAACCGAAATATCAAGGATTTTGGCAATTTCCTTGTATTTTAATTGTTCAATTTTTGCCAGGCTATAAATCAATTTACATTTTTCAGGCAAATTGTTGATTGCCTTACCGATAGCTATTTTGAGTTCTTTGACAATCAATTCCGATTCAGGACATATTTCATCGACAAATAGGGAAACACTAACATCTTCCATCCAAACTGTTTTCATTCGTTTCTCCTTTTGCAAATAGTTTAATGAAATATTTCGGGCTGAAGTATAAAGATAAGGCTTGAAGCTTTCTATTTTTGAGATAACTTGGCGGTGAACCCAGATATTGAAAAAAACATCAGAAACCACTTCTTCTGCAAGCTCTTTATTTTTTAAAATAGAAAATGAAAAACGATATAGCCCATCCGAAAAAAGGTTAAACAATTCACGGAAAGCATATTCATCACTTTTCTCACTTATCCGATTGAGTAAATTCTGTAAATTATTTTCGTTTCTCAAGATTTGACCTTAAAAAGTTGAACCATCAAATTTAGGAATCTTTATGTAACCCTATAAGAATAATGTTTCAATCTTTTTAATCTGTAGTTAATCTAATTAACAACAAGTTTGATTGTTTCTTTATGCGATTTCCCAGAAAGACTAATAATATAATTTCCCTTTTGCATCGATTGAGGGAAAGTAAGTGAATGATTAATTAAACCTCCATCTGTTTGCAAACTACTGCTTAAAAATACACGACCTGTCAAATCATAAATGTTTAAAGCAACTTCATTTTCTCCCTGAAAATTAGCTTTAACAGAAATTCGATTTGTGGCGGGATTTGGATAAACATTCAAATTTATATTAGCCAATCGATCATGAATCCCTGTAGTTACAACCCGTTTTACCAAAGTAAAAGGCGTTGAAATCAAATCAATTCCATTCCCAGTCCCAAGATTTCGCGTATATTGTTTGTCTACATTGTTGTTCCAGTGTTCGTGAACGCCTAAACTTCTAAGTGGAGTTCCATCTCCTTCAGGATCATAAACTACATTGGCTGGCCAATTTGCCGGATCAGCTGCCTGGTGAAGATAATCATCAACGGCACCAAAGAACGGTCGATTTTTAAATAAAGTATTCTGTGATGCTTCCTGACGCAGGAAATCAAGACAAACAGATTCCAATGCCACTTCGTCCTGAGAAATTAGAAGTGAACTTGGCCAATCGTTATTAAATGGTGTCATCATCCATTTCACAGGTTTGTCAACTGCTTCGGGGCCGCCCCATAAACCATCAATAAAAAACAATAAAGTATTTCCCCCTAATTTTTCATGTCCAATCAAATCAACTAACACACGGTACATGTGGTAATCTGTTCTTTCCTGAATATCGTTTTCTGGTGCTATTAAACCGGGGTGTAAGTGTGGTGCACCCTCGCGGCCATGTGAACCAAAATGGTTTTTGGCACATAAAGTAACTCCGGCACGGGCATGAGCTTTTAATGCTGCCATATTAATCATATAATCCGCATCGTACATTTCCTGGTACATTTTGTCTGACACTGCATCCGTCATACTTTTACCATTATCTGAATAATATATGACATCGCTAATTGTCAACCCTTTGGAGAGTGTTCTCCCCATTTTGGAAAGGTTATGGTCAAAAAACATAACATTTGGATATTCCTCAGTAATAAAGTCAATTGTATATTGATATGCGTGTGCAATTGGATCTCCAACATAAATCATTTCCTGAGGTACACCGCAATCAGTTACCAAATGATGAATCACTGCTAAAATTGATTGAGGTGTTGTTTCACTGTTTGCATAATTATTTTTTGCCCACGATGCCGAGGTTGGGTTCATTGTATTCGGATCTGACAACCACGATGCAGAACCTTGATTTATTTTTATGAAAATAGTTTGGTCAGGTGAATAACCTACTTCGCCCAAACCTTTTTTGTTATTGAAATATTTAAACATTTTGTCCCACGCACTGAACACGGTTTTTTCGCCGGTAAGATTCAAAACAGCACTGTCCAACATTACTTTAACTACATCTTTATCAGTATTTTTTGGAAGAAAATAACCGTCATCGTCAGCAGTATCTCCCTTGCCATCGGGTCCCCAACCATTCGTACATTTTTCATTTGTAGCATCGGGGTTATAAACCCAGGCAACCCGACCCGGATTAACGCCAATTCCCTCACCCATCGGAGTATTTGG
>JBBQPP010000335.1:0-4946 GCA_038217255.1 Bacteroidales bacterium
CAACCACAGTGGTTTATCGATGCTATCCACGAACGCCTTGTTCCGTTAGAAGGCCATGTTTCTGAAAACGATTTTACAGAAGCTGAACAGTTGGACAGGAACGCACGGGGAATTTAAGATCTTTTTATAATATGACGGACTTAGGAAACCCGATAGTTATCGGGTCGCCTCCCAAAAATCCGGTTTCGAAAGAGGCCGGATTTTTTTTATAATAATACTTTTCTCGTACATTCATTGAGGTGCAATACTATATTTTATTTTGTATTTTTAAGCAATGGAATACGTATTTTCAAATCATGCTTTAATCAGAATGAAGAGCAGAAGTATCTCTAGTGATATTGTACTTGAAGTCATTATCCATGCTGACTCTATTTCTATTCAGGATGAATCTATTACAGTTTATTCCAAACTTGTTGAAGAAAATACAAAACCTTATCTTTACAGAGTATTTGTGAATAAAGAAAAGAACCCACCTTTAATTATTACAGCATATAAAACTTCAAAAATTGAAAAATATGGTAATTAAATACGACAAAGAAAGCGACATAATATACATTCAATTCTCTGATCGCAAAGTTGCTGAGAGCGAAGAAGACAGACCGGGAATTATTCTTGATTATGGAGAAAATGGGGAGATTGTTGGGATTGAGGTTTTAAATGCCTCCAAACAAACCAATCAACCCAATAGAATTATTTATGAAGTAGCTTAAATATTGAAACCCAAAAAAAATGGGAGTTACAATTCATTACAAAGGCAAACTCAATTCCCCGGATTTAATCGATACTTTTTGCGAGGAGTTGGTGGACATTTCAAAGGAAATGGGCTGGCATTACGATTATTTCGATTTCGATAAAAAGAAAGATAAAATACCGTTGAAAGGCTTATTTATTGGTGTCCATAAAAAAGCGGAACCATTGATTTTTATGATGGATCAATCCGGTTTTTTGAGGAATCCTATAATGATTGAACATTTTAACGATGACGCTGACACAACCTATTTCAATCACACAAAAACGCAGTTTGCACCGGTTGAAGTCCACATAGCAATTATCAAATTACTAAAATATATCCACAAAAAATATATAGCAAACCTTGAAGTTTGGGACGAAGGCGATTACTGGGAAAAAGAGGATCCTTTTATTCTAAAGGAAAAGATTGATTTTCTGACAGAAAAAATAAATTTTTTGGCCGATACTTTGAACTCGGTTGAATTTGAGAAAGGAGCCTCCGCCGAATCTGTTGCCGATAAAATCGAAGAGGTGTTCAGAAAGATGAATTTTGGGAAAAGCGAAGAAAGTTAATGTTCTTTTAGTCGTCACCCGACTTGGAGGCGGGAGACGACTAAAAGCTATATTTCCTGCCCCAACTCCCTCTTAATCAAATTCTCAATTTGCAATGTCAGTTCATCCACATTCAATCCTTTGGGTTCAATAGGGTCGAGGACTGTATATTTCAGGTGGGTGCCTAATGTCATTGGGTAGTAGCCATTTTTCATGATTTCATAATTCCCGTCTATTACAAAAGGAACTATAACCGCCGAAGGTGCAGTGCGGATAAGTGAAGCAACCCCGGCAGGTTGAAAGGTTTTTACCAAACCGTTTTTTGTGCGTGTCCCCTCAGGGAAAATACAGGCTGCATAAGTTTCTTTTTCAATATGTTTCCCAAGCATCAAAATGTCTTTTACTGATTGCGACTTGTTTTTACGGTCGATTAGCACTGATCCGCCATGGCGCAAGTTGTACGAAACACTCGGAATTCCTTTTCCCAATTCAACCTTCGAAATAAATTTGGGGTGGTTTTTCCTAAAGCCAACTACTATTGCAACAATATCGAGTACATTTTGGTGGTTCGCCACAATAATTAAAGGCCGGTTTTGGGGAATTTTTTCAAAACCTTTAAATGTAATTCGCGTGCCCAAAATCCAAAGGGAGTAAAGTAACCCGAAATTCAGCACGTCAACCACTTTTTTGCGCACCGGGTAACCCCAAATCCAGTTGGTAAATAACTGAATCGGATGAAAAATGACCAGTAGCAAAGCAAAAATAAGCAGATAAACAGGTGTGATGATATAGGAAAGGATTTTCTTCATTTTGCTGAATTTTTCACGGGCAAAAATAGAAAAAAAACAATAAATTTAATTTTTACTCTTTTTCAAATCAATTTGGTAAATTAGTTGCCGAAAATCTAAACCACTAAAATCGATAAAAAATGACAGAAAGAAGGGATTTTATAAAGAAAAGTTTTGCCGGAGCGGCCGGGATTGCTATAGGAGGAATGGGTTTCAGTGCGAAATCGTATGCTTCGGTAATTGGCGCAAATGAGCGTATAAATATTGCCGTAATTGGAATCCGTGGACAAGGAAACTCACACATTGGCAACTGGTGTGCATTAAAAGACAACAGAAATGTTTTTCTGAAAACCATTTGCGATGTTGATGAGGAACTTTATTCGGATAGGGCAAAAAAAGTCCTTGATTCCATTGGCACAAAACCATTGACAGCGTGGGACATGCGCAAGGTTTTTGATGATAAGGAAATTCATGCAGTTTCCATTGCAACGCCCAATCACTGGCATGCACTTGCAACTATTTGGGCTGCCCAGGCCGGCAAACATGTATATGTTGAAAAACCTGCCTGTCACAATGTTTTCGAAGGCCGAAAAATGGTTGAAGCTGCCAGAAAATATAATGTCAGGGTGCAGGTAGGCACGCAAAACCGCTCCATTGCAAATGTTATCGAGGCGATTGAATTCCTTCACTTTGGGGGAATTGGCGAGGTTTATATGGCAAAAGGACTCTGTTACAAACCACGTGATTCGTTTGGCATTTCGCCCGACAGTATGCCGCCCGAAACGCTGCATTATGACATGTGGCTTGGACCAGCAACCTGGCGACCCTACAACGAAAAAAAAGGGCACTACAACTGGCATTGGTTTTGGGCAACAGGTGGCGGTGATACTGCCAATCAGGGACCGCACCAATTCGATATTGCCCGTTGGGGACTGAACAAAAATGAACACCCTATGTCGGTTTATTCAACCGGAGGTATTTACGGTATTAATCCTAAAGAGTGTTCACAGGAAACGCCCAATACGCAAACTTCTGTTTTTAACTATGCTGACGGGAAAATTCTTGAATTTGAAACCCGCGGACGTTTTACTAATGCGGAAGGTGGACTCGGTATTAAAATAGGCAACACTTTTTACGGCACCGATGGATATTTGGAAATCAACGGGAGTTCGTGGCAAGCATTCAGGCAGCGTGAAAATTTACCGTTTGCAAGTTCGGCAAAGGAAAGTTCGGAGACACCAAAAGATCCGACTTTCCGCGCAGCGCCCGGTGGGACAGAACATTATGCAAATTTTATCGATGCAATCCGTTCAGGCAATGACTATGATTTGCATTGTGATATTAACGAAGGATTTTACTCTGCGGCATTGCCGGCACTTGCAAATATTTCGTACCGGTTGAAACGCGAACTCAGTTTTGTGGGCGCTTACGAAAAATTTGCCAACGACCCGGAAGCTGACATGTTGCTCACCAGGAATTACCGCAAACCTTATTTTATTCCTGATGAAGTTTGATATCAACAGAATTAATATTGAGATTTGAGTATCAAGCCTGCCTGACGTTAGGCAGGTATCAAGACTAAGACTGCAAACAAGACAGATATTACGAAACCCGTCCAGTGCTCACAACCGCTTGACGGAAAAATTCAAATTCATTGGAAATCCGACCAGTTTACTAATCGGATTTCCTCTTTTAATAATTATCTTAACACTTTTGAAGAAAATTGTGCCGCAATTTCCTGTTTTACATTTCAGTATAATTTCTTTATTTTTAAAACTTTCAACTAAATACCCTTTTCATGTTAGTAAAAGCTTTTGGAAGTGCAGTTTTTGGGATCGATGCGAGTACAATAACGATTGAAGTTGACGTAACAAATGGCATAAAATTCCAGTTGGTAGGCCTGCCCGACAGCGCGGTGAAAGAGAGCCAGCAGCGCATTGAATCGGCTTTGCGTTTAAACGGCTACAAATGGCCCCGGCAAAAAATCATTATAAATATGGCGCCAGCCGATGTTCGCAAAGAAGGTTCAGCCTACGATTTACCTTTGGCTGCGGGCATTTTGGCCGCTTCGGAACAAATAAAACCCGATATACTCGACAAATATGTTATAATGGGTGAACTCAGTCTTGACGGGACTTTGCAACCCATGAAAGGTGCGCTGCCAATTGCAATTAACGCCCGAAAAGAAGGTTTCGAGGGATTTATCCTACCAAAGCAAAATGTTAAGGAAGCCGCGGTGGTTGACCGGTTGAAAGTTTACGGAGCAGAAAACATAAAAGAAGTTATCGACTTTTTAAATGGCGAAAGCACTATGGAGCAAACCATTATCGATACCCGCGCCGAATTTTATAACCAGGTAAGCAACAATGCACTTGATTTTGCCGATGTTAAGGGACAGGAAAATGTAAAACGCGCCCTTGAAATTGCTGCAGCAGGCGGTCACAATATAATTTTGGTCGGTCCTCCAGGCGCAGGAAAAACAATGCTGGCAAAACGGATTCCGGGAATTCTTCCTCCTTTTACACTAAAAGAAGCTTTGGAAACCACCAAAATCCATTCGGTTTCGGGGAATATGGACAAGGAAACTTCGCTGATGACACAACGACCATTCAGGGCTCCGCACCACACAATTTCGGATGTCGCCCTGGTCGGCGGCGGAAATTACCCACAACCCGGCGAAATTTCACTGGCGCATAATGGAGTGCTTTTTCTCGATGAACTCCCTGAATTTAAAAGAACTGTTCTGGAAGTGATGCGCCAACCACTTGAAGACAGGACAATAACTATTTCACGCGCAAAATTTTCGGTTGAATACCCGGCCAGTTTTATGCTTGTGGCTTCCATGAATCCTTGTCCGTGTGGCTATTACAACCACCC
>JBBQPP010000336.1:0-4939 GCA_038217255.1 Bacteroidales bacterium
TTTCGATTTCGGAAACCAAACGATAAACAATTTGATAATTAAGTATTTGCGACTTTTCCCAATGGAAAAACAAAAACTGGTGCGGCTCCAATTTTATTAACCGCCTGTCAACCAGACTTTGTTGCACTTCTTTTCGGATAAACTTTTGCGAAAACCGTAACTTACTAATCCAAACCGCCAATTTAACCGGTCGCGGTTTTTGTTTTATTTTTTCAAGCACAAACTGATGAATCGAGTCTGAAGTTTTGTCATTCAGAAATACAACTTTTTTCTCTTCAAACTTGATATTCCGATTTTGAAAAAGCTCTAAAAATAAAGCTCCGGTAAGCACAAAACTGATTACATGATAAGTGGATGAAATCAGCCCTCCTTTTTCGGGATGAATTCCAAGCAAGTACAATTTTTGGGAAAGCGGAATTGGTTGATCCATTTTTTTATGCCTTTGATTTTTTATTTCTTTACACTGAATTTTCAAAGCTGAAAGTTACAAAGAATCTACCTTATCAACTAATTTATAAAAATCAGGATGCAAGTAAAAAAAGGTTTTGCAAGCGATAATAATTCGGGTGTCCACCCTGCCATTTTAAAGGCGATGGAAGCCGCCAATGTTGGTCACGTCGTGGGTTACGGAAACGATATTTATACCCAAAAAGCAATCAGTATATTCAAAGAAAAGTTTGGCGAAGAAACCGAAGTTTTTTTTGTGTTTAACGGCACTGGTGCCAATGTTTTGGGGCTGTCAACGGTAACCCACAGTTTTAACTCGATAATTTGTGCCGAAACTGCGCACATACAGGAGGATGAATGTGGGGCTCCCGAAAAATTCACGGGTTGTAAACTGCTACCTGTTGAACCTATAAATGGCAAACTTACGCCTGAAGCGGTTCAACACCATTTAAAAGGTTTCGATTTTGAACACCACTCGCAACCCCGCGTAATTTCAATTTCGCAGGTTACCGAAATGGGGACGGTTTATGAACCGCACGAAATTATTGCTTTGGCCGATTTGGCGCACAAAAACGGGATGATCCTGCACATGGATGGCGCGCGCATTGCTAATGCTGCAGTGGCTTTGAACCTCGATTTTAAAGCATTTACAAAAGATTGTGGTGTTGATATACTTTCGTTTGGTGGTACAAAAAATGGGATGATGATGGGCGAAGCAGTACTTTTTTTCAATCCTGATTTGACACCGCTTACAAAATATATCCGTAAACAAAGTATGCAATTGTATTCGAAAATGCGGTTTGTTGGTGCGCAGTTTATCGCCTATTTCGAAAATGATTTGTGGAAAGAAACAGCATCCCACGCCAACAAAATGGCTAAACTGCTTGAAAGTGAAGTGGCTAAAATCCCCGAAATTAGACTGACCCAGCCAGTAAATGCAAATGGCGTTTTTGCAATCGTTCCCAGGGAAATTATTGAACCTTTGCAGAAACAATTTTTCTTTTATATCTGGAACGAAGCAACTTCGGAAGTGCGCTGGATGACTTCTTTTGACACTACCGAAGAGGAGATAATGGGATTTGTGGGGTTGATAAAAGAGTTGGTAAAATAAAAATCCAAATGGCATTATTCAAATACTATCCAAGCAATCCGAAAAAGCTGAATCCGAAAATGGAAAAACGGATTTTTTTTCACAGCCTGATTCTTCCGGCAGCTTTTGTATTTGTGTTTTGGATAGTCGAAATTTTTGAACAATCTACAGGCATCAGTTTAGTAAAGTTTGGCGTTTATCCGTTGCATTTGAAAGGGTTACCTGGAATCCTGTTTTCGCCGTTTATCCATTCCAATTTTAACCATTTGTTATCGAATTCAGTTCCGTTTTTTATATTGTTAACGATGCTGATTTATTTCTACCGCCGCATATCGTACCGTCTGTTTTTTATGTTGTATATTTTTGCAGGTGTTTGTCTTTGGCTTTTTGGGCGCGAAGCCTGGCACATTGGCGCCAGTGGCGTGGTTTATGCAATGGCAGCATTTCATTTTGTAAGCGGGATTATCCGAAACGACGTTCGGCTGCTAACTTTGTCGGTAATCGTGGTTTTTTTGTATGGAGGATTGGTTTGGGGAATGTTGCCCATCCGACCCGAAATATCGTGGGAAGGTCATTTATGGGGCGCAATTTCAGGGGTTGTGCTTGCTTTGGTTTATCGAAAATATACAATAAGGCGCGACAAATTTGATTGGGAAGAGGAGGAGGAAGAAGAAGACGATGATGAAGGCGGAGGCCAAGAGGAAAGCGGAGAAATTGGAAATGCAATTGAAGAGCAAAGTGGTTTAGAAGATAATATCGAACCGAGACACGGATTTCAGAAACCTGATAATATCAGCCATACGGGGCAGTTTTGATAACATTTTACGGCCACGTTCAAATGATTTGTCAGCGAACGAAGCATCTGACAATGTCAAGGAACAACAAATCGACATTTTAATTTAACGTTCCACTCTAATTTCACGAAATTGAAAAAAAGCGGCAGGGTTGCGAAAAAAAGTTTATTTTTGCCCACAAATAAAGAAGTTCATTAAAAAATGATTAGCAGAAGGATTATCCGCACAAAGGTGTTACAAATTTTATACGCCTACTACTCCTCGGAAGAGAAATCACTCAACAATACCGAAAAAGAACTCTTTTTCTGCATCCACAAAACTTACGATCTCTACCACTATCTTTTGGCTTTGGTTATTGATATTGCCGATTATGCAGAAGGTAGGATCGAAATCAAGCGAAACAAACACCAGCCAACCCACGAAGATTTACACCCAAACACAAAATTTGTGAGCAATTTGTTTATTAACCAGTTACGTTCAAATAGACAGTTAAATGCTTATTTAAACCAAACAAAACTGAGCTGGGTAAATCATCCTGAATTGATCAAGGAACTTTATCTGATAATGATCGAATCGGCAATTTACGATGAATACATAAATAGCGAAACTCGCTCCTACCTTGAGGATCGGAAGTTTATTGAAAAGATTTTAAATAAAATATTCCTTTTTTCGGAAGAATTGTACGAAGTTTTGGAAGAACAAAGTATTTATTGGAACGATGACATTGAATTTGTAATATCAGTTATCACAAAAACTATCAAAAAGTTCAACGAATTCAGCGATTCCGACCAGCGCTTAATGCCAATGTACAAGGATGACGAAGATAGGGTTTTCGCAAAAGAATTGTTTCGGAAATCGATACTAAACCACGGTGAACTTCAATCTCTGATAAAAGTCCATTCCAGCAACTGGGATGTAGATCGAATTGCTTTTATGGATATTTTAATGATGCAACTTGCGATAACCGAGTTTTTGTATTTTCCATCGATCCCAACAAAAGTTTCGATGAACGAATACATTGAACTTTCAAAATTTTACAGCACCGAAAAAAGCCGGAATTTTATAAACGGGATACTCGACAAAACGCTGAAAGACCTGAAGAAAGAAGGAAAAATAAACAAAACCGGCAGGGGCCTGGTTGGCGAATCATGAACAGGGTTTTACTAATTACTTTGATACTTGCGCTTTTTTCGTGTTCCGAAAAAGAGTCAAAACTTAAAAACAAAGAGAAAAGCGAAATCGCAACAGGACAAATGCCCAAAATTGAATTCGATGAAGAAGTACATGATTTTGGCCTGATAAAAACAGGGGAAATCCTCACTTATTCGTTTCAGTTTACAAACAATGGAGAAACAGATTTAACAATTAATAAAGCCGAAACCGACTGTGGGTGCATTGAAGCAACAATTGCAAAAAGTACTATTTTGCCTGGCGAAAAAGGAATTATTGAGGTAAAATTCAACTCATCAGGTTTGTTTGGAAGGCAATTAAAAACCGTAGAAGTTAAATCAAATAGCAAAGAACCAAAACATTTAATTATTTTTGCAGAGGTTGAAAATGAACAAATTGAATTTAAGAATTGAAAAATAAATATTAAAAACTGAAAATTATGATGAATGTTATTTTAATGGCAGCACCTGCCGGACAAGAATCCAATCCGCTGATGAGCATGTTACCACTACTTTTGATTGTAGTTGTATTTTATTTCTTTATGATCCGCCCACAGATGAAACGCCAGAAGGAAACACGCAAATTCCGCGAAAGTCTTTCCAAAGGTGACAAAGTAGTTACCACAGGTGGTATTTACGGTAAAATTGTTGAAGTAAAAGAAACAGTAATTGTACTTGAAATCGCAAAAGAGGTTCAAATTACTGTTGATAAAAACGGGATTGTGAAAGACATGAGCGACGTTCAACCGCAGAGATAAGAAGAAGCCCCACCTAACCTTCCGCCAGCTGGCGGAGAGGTAAAAGAAAACAATCACATTTTTCATATTAAAAAAGGGTTGAGAATTAAAATTCTCAACCCTTTTTTGTTTGTATATCATTACCTGTTTGACGTTGTCAGGGCCTGTTCTGATTCATCGGAATGCGCACACTGACAAGTCGGTCCTAATTAACAGGGTTTTATAAACGATAACCATAATAAATTCAGCGAAAATGGAAATAATAAAATTAAACCTCTACTGAAACGAAAGGCAATTAGAAATCAGAGAATTTCAGGCTTCCGTCTTTCAACTTCGCGCTTCCGACTTTCTTCACACATTAAACCTAAAGTGCATAATATCACCATCCTTTACCAAGTATTCTTTTCCTTCGATTGCAATTTTTCCGGCGTTGCGGCATGCGCTTTCTGATCCCAGTGCTACATAATCGGTATATTTTATAACCTCGGCACGTATAAAACCTCGTTCAAAATCGGAGTGGATAATCCCGGCTGCTTGTGGTGCTTTTGTTCCTTGCGTGAAAGTCCAGGCACGAGATTCATCGGGACCGGTGGTAAAATAGGTTTTCAGGTTAAGCAAATGGTAAGCTGTATGTATGAGTTTATTAACGCCCGGTTCATCCAATCCAAGTTCTTCAAGAAACAACTGCTTTTCTTCGTAAGT
>JBBQPP010000337.1:0-4933 GCA_038217255.1 Bacteroidales bacterium
CGGATTTCAAAACGGTCTTCGATATAATTCCTCAACGCATCGGTAACCTCGCTGTAATATTGTTTTGTTTTTTCCTTTTGCCAGATTTTCTCCGATTTTATCCTATCCAGTTCACGCAACGCAATAATATGTGGCGGTTCTTTCGGTTTTACAGGTAAAGCAAAAAATGGCTTATTCTTTTTTCTTCTTTTTATCGAATAAAGGACTAAGAAAATGATTGCACTAAGCAACAAAATACCAAGTATATAAGGAGTAACTTCTTTTAAAGTAAGCGGTGCGCTGTATGGCATTTTTATGTCGGTCAGGCCTCGGGTAGTATCAATTTCCATTGAATAAACATGGAAAGAAACACCGTTTGTTGGCACTGAATCTACAGTTCCGTTTACATTTATTTTGAACCACTGCGGCGAAATCCGGTAAGTTCCACTGTCGAAACATGTAATTGTATATGACCTGATTTGTTTTTCAAGTTCGCTGTTTTCGATTTGAACCGTATCGATTTTTGAATTTCCCAAAACTTCGATTAAACTATCAACCTGGGGTACTTCTGGGAATTCGACAGTAACATTTTTCGGGTAATCGATTTCGAGGAACAATTTTATTTGGTCGCCTATTAAAATATTTGTCGAATCAAGTCGGGCAGTTGCTCTAATTTGCTGAGCATTAATTACTCCTGTATTGAGCAAAACCGTTAAAAATGAGATGATTATTTTTATTCTGAACTTCATTCCTATCATTTTTTTAAAGCCCTCTTTTTAAACAGGTTCATCAACGATCGCACGTAATCTTCACTAGTATTTACCGAAGTATAATCGACGCCACATTTTTTAAACATTACATCCAATTTGGCAACGTGTTTCATCCACCAGTCGCTATACAATTTCCGTGTTTTTGCCGAACTACTGTCCACAACTGTGTACTGTCCTGTTTCAGCATCTTTTAGCTTTATCAAACCAATTGGCGGAAGTTCTTTTTCACGTTCATCATAAATTTTCAGGGCAACCACATCATGTTTGTTGTTGGCAATGGAAAGCGCCATTTCGAGGTCTTTGTGGTCGTCCATAAAATCGGAAATCACAAACGCGGTGCATCTCTTTTTTATAGCGTTTGTCAAGTACCGCATAGTTTCCGAAATGTTTGTGCCGCGTTCTTTGGGTTGAAATTCTATCAACTCACGAATGATGCGCAAAATATGACTTTTCCCTTTTTTGGGTGGGATGAATTTTTCGATAGTATTTGAAAAGAAAATCACACCAATTTTATCATTGTTTTGCATCGCCGAAAATGCAAGGATTGCTGATATTTCAGTAATGATATTCTTTTTCAGTTTTTCAAAAGTACCGAATTCACGGGAACCGCTTACGTCAATCAACAACATCAGTGTTAATTCGCGCTCTTCTTCGTAAATTTTCACAAATGGATGACCATACCGGGCGGTAACATTCCAGTCGATATTGCGGATATCATCACCAAACTGGTATTCCCTCACTTCAGAAAATGCCATACCTCGCCCTTTAAAAGCACTGTGGTATTCACCCGCGAAAATGTTCCGCGACAGTCCACGTGTTTTAATCTCAATCTTACGTACTTTTTTTAGTAATTCAGTTGTCTCCATTGGAGAGTTTAAAGTTTTCTGTTTCGAGTTCAAAGTTGAAATCAAAATATATTTTCACAGTATATCAGCTTTTCAATTGTTCAACTTTAAAAAATTCATGCCTTTAATCATTCACGCATTTTCTATGGCACTTCAACCGTATTTAAAATATCAGTAATTATTTCTTCAGGGGTAATGTTGTTGGCTTCTGCTTCATAGCTTAATCCAATACGGTGGCGCATTACATCGGCACAAACGGCACGCACATCTTCAGGAATTACGTAACCCCGGCGTTTGATAAAAGCAAATGCTTTTGATGCCTGAGCCAGACTGATTCCAGCCCTCGGCGAAGCTCCGTACGAAATCATTTCCTTGTATTTTCCCAGTTTATATTCTTCGGGTTCGCGGGTAGCGAAAACAATGTCAACTATGTATTTCTGGATTTTTTCGTCCATATAAACATCTTTCACCACATCGCGGGCTTTTAAAATATCTTCTGTATTTAGGATTGTAGAAGTTTCTGGGAACTGCTTTAACAAATTCTGGTTGATGATTTGGCGTTCCTCGTCCCTTTTTGGGTAGTTGATTACAACTTTCAACATAAAACGGTCAACCTGAGCTTCTGGCAACGGGTAAGTTCCTTCCTGCTCAATGGGGTTTTGTGTTGCCATTACCAGGAAAGGCTCGTCAAGCTTGAAAGTTGTGTCGCCAATGGTAATCTGGCGCTCCTGCATCGCCTCCAAAAGAGCGGATTGCACTTTTGCGGGCGCACGGTTTATCTCATCGGCCAAAATAAAGTTGGCGAAAATAGGCCCTTTTTTAATGGTAAATTCTTCGCGTTTTTGACTATAAATCATCGTACCGATTAAGTCGGCGGGCAACAAATCGGGTGTAAACTGAATACGCGCAAATTTCGCGCTGATGGTTTGTGCCAACGACTTTATGGCAAGCGTTTTTGCCAGTCCCGGTACACCTTCCAATAAAATATGTCCATTGGAAAGTAAGCCGATTAGTAGACTTTCAACCAAATGTTTTTGCCCTATAATAACTTTGTTCATTTCCAAAGTAACCATGTCAACAAACGAACTCTCCCGTTGGATTCTTTCGTTCAATTCTCTAATATCAACTGCCTGATTCATATATTTTCTCGTTAATTATTTCTTTTTTCGAGGTGCGAATTTAACGGTTTGCAAAGAATATGGAACTACATTACTGTTAAATTATATTAAGTTGAATTTGTTGTTAACAAAAAAGTCAGCAATGTTATGATTTAAAAAGTCATCACCCGACTTTGAGTCGGGTGATGACTTTATTTACTTATGAAATTTTAATTTCCCTTTCGGGTTGTGGCTTCACTTCTTCACGCTTTGGCAGTGTTACATTTAAAATGCCGTTGTTGTATTTGGCCGAAATTTTATCGCCCAAAACTGCATTATCTGAAACTGTAAAAGAGCGTTGGAATGATTGATAACTGAACTCTTTCCGTGTGTAATTGTCACTCTTTTCTTCGTTTTCGTTTTTCTTTTCCGAAGAAATGGTGAGTACATTGTTTTTGAAATTGATTTTAAAATCATTTTTCCCCATACCCGGAGCGGCAAGTTCAATGATAAAATCATCTTCGGTTTCTTTTACGTTAACTGCAGGTAATGAAGTGTTTGTGCTCGAATAATTCGAGTGTCCCCAATCCATCAATTCATTGTTCAAAAACCTGTCAAAGAATGATGGAAGATAATTTTCGTTTCTTTTTGCTAACATGACTTTTTTCCTCCTAAACTTTAAATGGTTAAACTTTTTATGAACTATTATTCACGTAAATTATAGTTCAAAAAGAATACCAGTGTAAAAAAAGCGACAAAAAGTTAGAGTCAAACGACTGACTGTCAGTTAAATTTCGTTAAATCATAAAACAATTTTGAGTTTCAGTAATTTAGAATACTGTCAGATTTTCAGAAAAGCTCAACAAAAAAAAACATTTCAATTTAAAACTATGATAACCTTAACCCTTAGACATTAACCCCCAAACTTATAATTCTCCTTTTCTTTTGCCAACTGCATTTATCATACTACCTTTATTTTTTCAAAAAAAACAATTATGGAAACCGAAATAAAACTTGCAGTACTCATTGACGGAGATAACATCCCATCGGCTTATGTAAAAGAGATGATGGAAGAAATTGCCAAATACGGCAACCCCACAATCAAACGCATTTATGGCGACTGGACCAAACCTATCCTTTCGAAATGGAAAAACCTGTTGCTCGAAAACGCAATAACACCAATTCAGCAATATGGTTACACTAAAGGGAAAAATGCTACCGATTCGGCCATGATTATTGATGCAATGGATATTTTATACGGCGAAAAAGTAAACGGGTTTTGCATTGTATCAAGCGACAGCGATTTTACGCGACTGGCAACCCGCCTGCGCGAAGCAGGGATGAAAGTTTACGGAATGGGAGAAAAGAAAACCCCCGAACCATTTATTGTTGCCTGTGATAAATTCATTTATATCGAAATCCTTAAAAAACAATCGAAAGAAAACGAAAATACGCTGGTGTCAAGCAAATTGGCCAAGAAAGTTGAAGTTGATAAAATTACCCCAAAAGTTATCAGTCTGATTGCTTCTACTATATCCGATTTGGCCGATGAAGACGGCTGGGCGTTCCTTGGCGATGTGGGCAGTTTGCTCCAAAAGAAACAACCCAATTTCGACTCGCGGAATTATGGTTTTGAAAAACTTACTCCACTAATCAACTCAATTGGAAAATTCGAAATCGACCAGCGCGATAGTTTCAAGGGAAAATTCAAACTGATATATGTGAAGAACAAGAAAAGGTAAATCAAACATTACAATCATGGATAAAAATGAAGCTTTAAAAATCGCAAATAATTACATTGATTCGATTAGTACTAAATATAGTATTATAATGTAACCGATATTATTGATGCCCAAATTGATTTGATGAAACTTCGTAGAAAAGTTGATTTACGGATAGAACCACATCCATTTAAAATTAATGATTTCAACAACAGTAATCCCGTTGTCCATGAAATATTAAAATATGGGATAATTATTAAAAATAACGTGGCATGATTTGGAGTGTAAAATTGACCAACGCGATAGTTTCAAAGTAAAATTCAAACTGATTTATGTAAGGAATAAGAAAAAGTAATAATCTAATTGTTCTAACTAATTTGAACCCTCGGTTGCAGATTAATTCTTTGTTTTTATATTTACCCAAAACCGTTTTGCCAGAATTTTTTTAGTGGCTTAAACGAAAATTTGAAACATAGATCTTTTGTTATGAATGATTTTTTAGAACATATCGCGCATGAATT